>DASZWV010000287.1:0-8231 GCA_035546115.1 Phycisphaerales bacterium | reverse complement strand
GCCGCAGCAGGGATAGCCAGGAGCGACCATGAGCGTGCCCAGCAACCTCAACTTCTACATCGACCCGAGCCGCTGCATCGGCTGCCAGGCGTGCGTGCAGGCGTGCACCGAGTGCGAGACGCACAAGGGACACTCCATGATCCACCTGGAGACCGTGGACCGGGCCCATTCCACGCAGACCATCCCGGTGGTCTGCATGCACTGCGACTCGCCGACGTGCGCCGAGGTCTGCCCGGCGGATGCCATCAAGCGGTCGCCCGACGGCGTCGTGCAGTCGGCCCGCAAGCCCCGCTGCATCGCCTGCAACAACTGCGTGCTGGCGTGCCCCTTCGGCGTGCCCAAGATGATGTCCGACTTCGAGCTGATGATGAAGTGCGACATGTGCTACGACCGCTCCTCGGTGGGGCTCAAGCCGATGTGCGCCAGCGTCTGCCCCAGCCAGGCGCTCTTCTTCGGCACGCACGAGGAACTCGAGCTGGCCCGCCCGCAATCGACCGCGATCGACCGCTTCAAGTTCGGCGAGCAGACGATCACCACCAAGGTCAAGATGATGGCGCCCAAGCGGGCCTGCCCCGAGCACCTCGACGTAACCGCGGCGCTCGACCCCAATCCACCTCCACGCACCGTCCGGCTCGGCGTGCTCAACGGGCACCACTGACCGCCCGCGCGCTTCCTCTGGAGTTCCGCATGGCACGTGACCTCAAGCTCCGCGTCCTGACCCCCGACGGCCGCCCGGCCGACGAGCAGCCCAAATGGCGCAAGGACTTTCCCATCGATACCGCCGAGGACAACTACGTCGCCCGGCGCGACTTCACCAAGTTCATGGTCCTCATCAGCGGCTCGTTCGTCGTCGGACAGGCCTGGATCGCCCTCAAGACGCTTGGGGGCCCCAAGTCCGACGCCGGACGCACGGCGATCGCCCGCGTGGACGAGTTGGCCGTCGGGCAGGCCGCGGTGTTCTCCTACCCGCGCGAGCACGACACCTGCCTGCTGGTCCGTTCGGGAGAGCGCGAGTTCCTCGCCTACAGCAACAAGTGCTCGCACCTCTCGTGCGCGGTCATCCCCGACGTCAAGTCCGGACGGCTGCTCTGCCCGTGCCACCACGGCTCGTTCGACCTGGCCACCGGCCGACCGCTCGCGGGGCCGCCGCGCCGACCGCTCGACCGCATCGTTCTCGACGTGCGAGACGGCACGGTGTACGCCACGGGCGTGGAAGAGAGAACCGTATGAGTCGGCTCCCCACCCACCTGTCCCCATCCCCCTCTTCCACCGTCCGACGACGACGACGCGAGGCCCATGCGCCGGTGGTCTACGGCATCCTGAGCATCGTGCTCATCCTTGCCCTGATGCAGCTCTGGCTCTTGACGGCCACCATGAACGCCTACCTGGGCGGTGATCACGCCGTGGCGTGGCCCGCGCTGGGAGCGAGTGGCGTCTGTCTGCTCCTGAATCTCGGGCTGCTCCGGTACCTCTACCTTCTGGAGCGGCCGTGAGTGCCGGCGAATCGACCCCGCACGGGCGTGCGCGGCCGTCCGCCGTCATCGACCGCGCCGCCGCGGACCTGCTCCCGGCGTACTTCGCCCTGGTCATGGCCACGGGAATCGTTTCGCTCGCGGCGTGGATCCAGGGCTTCGCCGCGCTCGCGCGCGGGATGTTCTGGCTCAACCTGGCGTTCTTCATCGCGCTCTGGGGGCTCACCGCCCTGCGCTTGGTTCGCCACTGGCCCCGGCTCCGGGCGGATGTGAGCAACCACTCCCGCGGCGTCGGGTTCTTCACGGCGGTGCCCGCCGCGTGTGTTCTGGGGTCACAGGCGCTGCTCATCGAGGACTTGGCAACTCTGTCGTGGTCCCTGTGGATCGCCGGCGCCGGGCTCTGGCTGCTGGTGACCTACGCCGTGTTCACGGCGTTGACGGTCAAGGCCGAAAAACCGCCGTTGGCGGAAGGATTGAACGGCGGCTGGCTGGTCTCCATCGTGGCCACGCAGTCGGTATCGGTGCTGGCCTCGCAGCTCGCGCCCCACGCGGGAACCGGGCGTGAAGCGCTCCTGTTCGTCGCCCTCATCGCGTGGCTCGGCGGCGCGATGCTCTACGTCTGGATCATCTCGCTGATCTTCTACCGCTACACGTTCTTTCCCTTCAAGCCCTCGGACCTCGCGCCCCCGTACTGGATCAACATGGGCGCGATGGCGATCTCAACGCTGGCGGGCGCCATGCTCATCCTGAGCGCGTCGGGCAGTCCGCTGCTCCACGAACTGCTCCCGTTCCTCAAGGGCGCCACGCTGCTCTTCTGGGCGACGGCGACGTGGTGGATCCCCATGCTGCTCATCCTCGGCGTCTGGCGGCACTTGGTAAATCGTTTCCCGCTCCGCTACGACCCGCTCTACTGGGGCGCCGTCTTCCCGCTGGGCATGTACTCGGTCGCCACCGCCCGCATGGCCGGCGCGATCGATCTGCCGTTCCTGAAGGCGGTGCCGCCCGCGTTCTTCTACGCCGCGATCACGGCGTGGTCGCTGGCCTTCTTGGGGATGGGGCGTCGGCTCATCAGGGGCCCCGCCTCTCTTCCCGCCCGGGCATGACCGGGGACCGTCGTCGAGGCCGCCAGCGCCGCACCGGAGTGTTGGCGCCCGGTGCGCAAGGTCGGTCTCGCCAACGTACCATCGAAGAATGTCGCGCGACGACAACGAAAGCCCTTGTCCCCCCCTGAAACGCCACGCAGCGCTCCATCCACTTTCGCGCGAGCACATGGGCGGGTTGATCCTGGCACGAACTCTCCGGCGGGCCGCAGATGGAACCGTGGATGATCGCAAACGCGCAGTCGATGAGTTTGTCGCTCGATGGACCGTCGAGTTGCGCCCACACTTCGACGACGAAGAGCGCCTGCTGCTGCCGATCATCGATCGCAGCGAACTGCGTGAGCGGCTCGTCGAGGAGCACCGGGCGCTGCGAGAGCGTGCGGCCCAATGCGAGCGGTGTGCCTCCGCTGTCGCCCAGGACGCAAAGGCGGTGCGCCGGCTTGGCGTGCTCCTCTACGATCACATCCGGTGGGAAGAACGCGTGCTCTTCGAAGCTATTCAACGCGACCACCCCGCGGAACTCGCCTCAATCGTGCACGAGGCGCTGGCAATCGAGGATCGCAGGCCCGGGTCGCGTGCCAGAAGAAGTCTGACTTGAACAGAGTTTGAGCGGCGCATCCCCCGTCCAGGGAGGCTGCGCCGCCGCGCTTCGCTCGCCGCCGGCGCTGCCGCTGCCGCTGCCGAAACCAAGTCGCATCTCGGTCTGGGCGAAGCAGCGGCGGTCTGGAGACAGCGACTCCAGCCGAAAAAACCGTATCACATCGCAAGTCCATCAACGACAAGACCCCGCAATCGCGGGGTCTTGTCGAAGCGGAGAGGGAGGGATTCGAACCCTCGAAACGGTTGCCCGTTTACGCGATTTCCAGTCGCGTTCCTTCAGCCTCTCGGACACCTCTCCGGGGTGTGCATTCAGGGGCCAGACTGAGGAGGCGAGTGTAGGGCGGGTTGGGCGGAAAGTGGGGCCGCGTGGCCTATCTGGCCGCGGCGGATTCTCGCTCGTGCGCCAGCAGCGCGGGCAGGGCCGGCTTGGCGGCTCGATCGACCACCCGCACCCAGACCCAATCCACCAGCCGCACGCCCGCATGGTTGCCCACGACGCACCGGCCGATCAGCCAACCCGCCGCGCCCCCGACGATCACATCCGTCGGCCAGTGGGCGTCGAACATGATCCGCCCGCAGGCGACCAGCAGCACCAGGACGAACACCAGCCACCGCAGTCGCGGAAACAGGGCCGCGATGAACACGCTCACCGTCGCCGCAAACAGCGTGTGGCTCGAGGGCATGGACCACAGGTCGGCGTTCGCCCCGGCCTTGGTGTCCCAGGCGTGCACGAGCTTCCACGCCCCGTTGATCTTCACCGGATACTCGCCCCACGGCGTGAGAAACGTGTTGGGGTCGTCGTACCACGGCCGCGGCCGCGGGCGGCCGATGAGCATCTTCCCGGCCGTCGAGGCGATCTGGGCGATCCCGAGGGCGAGCCCGAGATCGAGCAGCCGCCGGCGGCGAAAGAACGGTGCCGCGTCGGTCAGCCATACCGCGATCACCAGCACGCCGATGAACAGCCCCTGCCCGTACTGCTGCCAGGCCTGCAGTTCGCGCCGCAGGTCACCCTTGGCGTGCTCCGCGAACTGAACAAAGCGGGCGCTCATCTGCCCATCGAACGGATGCACCGCCACGAAGCCGATGACGCCGACCAGCAGCGGCAACGCCCACCGCGGCCAGCGCCGCTTTGTCCCGTCGCTCGCATTCACGGAGCTACCCCCGCGGCCAAAGAAGAGTCCCGGCGCACGCACGCAAGCAATTCCTTATAGTCCCCCCCGATGCCCACCCCCAGCACCCCACCCATGCGCTCGCGCGACGTTCCGCGCCTGCTCCTTGGGGGGAAAAACGCCGCGGCCGAGTCCCGCCCGGCTGCGCGGGCGTGGTGCAGGTCGTGGTGGGGGGGATGGGGGGCGTGGGGGGGTGGCGTCGGGCTCATGCTGCTGTGCCTTGCAGTGTACCTTCCCGGCCTGTGGAGCATTCCGCCGGTGGATCGCGATGAATCCCGCTTCGCGCAGGCCTCGCGGACGATGCTGGAATCCCGCGACTTCATCGTCCCGCGGCTCGGAAACACTCTACGACTCAACAAGCCGCCGCTGATCTACTGGCTTCAGGCGGGTTCGGCGGCCATTCTTGGCGATGCGCCCGGCCCGGATGGGCTCGGGGAGTGGGGAAACGGGAACATCTGGGTGTTCCGCGTACCGAGCGTCCTGTGCGCGATCGGCACCGTGCTGCTGACGTGGCGGCTGGGCCTCCGCATGTTCGATCCCCGCGCGGCGGCGCTCGCCGCGGCGCTGCTCGCCGTCTGTCCGATGGTCGCGTGGGATGCGCACCAGGCCCGGGCGGACCAGTTGCTGCTGTTCACGACGACGGGGGCGATGTTCGCGCTATACGCGTGCTGGAAGCGCCCTGCATTGACGAGCCTCGAGCGAAATAAAGAGTCTTCTCCCGTCCCCAAGCAACCTCTCACTGCGCTGGGGGCTGTTCGAACGCAACTCCTGCCGGCGATCGCCCTGTGGCTTTTCATCGGCCTCGGCATCCTCGCCAAGGGCCCGATCACCCCGATGATCGCCGCGCTCACGGTGATCTCGCTCTCGCTCGCGACCCGCAACTGGCGCTGGATCCTCGGGCTCCGACCGTTCCTCGGCCTCACCATCCTCGCGGCCATGGTCGCCCCGTGGGTCATCGCCATCGGCCAACGAGTCGGCTGGCACACCTATCTCACGACCGTCATGGATGAGACCCTCGGCCGCAGCATCGAGGGCAAGGAACACCACTGGGGTCCCCCCGGTTACCACACGGTGCTGCTCGCGGTGCTCTTCTGGCCCGGCTCGCTGGTCACCGCGGCCGCGGTCGTATGGGCGTGGAAGAGGGCTCGGGGTGCGGCGGTCGGCCGCCTCGGACCGACCACGCGGCCACGCTGGAAGTTCTCGAACAACTCCGAGACATTTCTCCTCGCCTGGGCCCTTCCCTCCTGGATCGTGTTCGAACTCATCGCGACGAAGCTCCCGCACTACACCATGCCGATGTACCCGGCGATCGCGCTGCTCAGCGCCCGGGCCGCGTTCTCGCGCCTCGTGATCGCGACGCTGGGGCGAATCATCTGGCAGGTCATCGGCATCCTGCTCATGGCCGCGGGCCCGACGCTGCTCTTTGCCCTGTGCTTTGACCGAACTGGAGCGTTGATCGCGTTTGTACCGAGCGCGCTCGTGGCCTGGGCGGCATTGGGCGCAGCCCGTGCCTCTCTGCGCCGCAAGCAGATTCCCGGCGCGCTCGCCCGCTCGATCGTGCCGTACGTGATCGCCGCGTCCGCGCTGTTCCTCGTGATTCTGCCCATCGCCCCGGTGTGGCTCAGCCGCGAGGTTGTCGGCGATGGTCTGGTCGGCGGTCTCGCCGAGATTCACCGGCGCGAGCCCGGGCGCCCCTTTGCCACGGTGGACTACTACGAGGACAGCCTGTTGTTCCTCACGCGAGGCCGGCTCCAACGCATCCAGCCCTCGGAGATCGACGCGTGGCTCGATCAGCATCCTCGCGGCGTCGTTCTTGTGACCCAGGAGAGACTGAAGAGCCGGTCAGACCTTCAGCACGTTCAATCCATCCTGAGATTCTCCGATATCGGCGGCTACGACTACTCGACCGGCAAATGGCGATACCTCGCTTTCGCCGAACGCGACACATCGCCGAGCGGTGGGGGAGGCGGCCACTGATGGACCCCAACTCCCCTCCACCCCCCAGCGGCCTCGTCCTCGTGGACAAGCCCGCCCGGCGCGCCATCTCCTCCATGACCGTTTGCCGCGCCGTCAAGAAACGCCTCATCGCCGGCGGCGTTGGCGACCCGAAGCGCAAGCGCAACATCGCCGTCGGCCACGCCGGCACGCTCGATCCCCTCGCCAGCGGCCTGCTCATCGTCCTGGTCGGCCGCGCCACGCGCTGGTGCGAGCAGCTCATGGCCGGCGAAAAGACCTACCTCGCCGAGATCGACCTCGCCCACCACTCCCAGACCGACGACCTCGAGGGCGACATGGTGCCCAACCCGATCGATCCGGCCTGGGCACCCTCGGCCACGGCGATCGAATCCCTCCTGCAATCCCGCTTCACCGGCACCATCCAGCAGGTTCCGCCCGCCTACTCCGCGATGCTCATCGACGGCCGCCGAGCCTACAAGCTCGCCCGGGCTGGCAAGGCCCCGGAGATGGTCGCCCGCCCCATCCAGATCCTCGAGATCCACACCCACGACTACACATTCCCCAGGCTGACGATCGAGGTCCGCTGCGGCAAGGGGACGTACATCCGATCCCTCGCCCGCGACATCGGCGTCGCCGCGACGGGCCACGCCGCGGTGCTCACCGCGCTCCGCCGCACCGCGATCGGGCCGTACAGCGTCGATGACGCCACGCCCCTCGAGCAACTCCCCGCCGCGCTCACAGTCGCCGATCTCAAGCCGCTCATCCAGCCGTGAGCGCTCGAAGCAACGAGGCAACGACCCCCTCCGCCACCCACCGGATCTCCCGCTCATCCACGAGCAGGGCCACGCCCTCGCCCGAAAGCGTCGTCCCCGCCGCGGCCTCCAGCAGCGTCTTTGGCAGGTCCGACTCCCGAGCCTTGAGCGTGTATTTGCCGCACGTGCGCGGGTCGCCCACCTCCAGGCGCGCTATACCCGCCTCGGCGAGCGCCCCGGCCACCGCGCTCGCGATTTCTTCTCGCCGATCGACGAACGGAATGACGCCGGACTCGCCCACGATCAGCTCTCATCCGCCGGGCCGGTGTCCGAGACGGCCTCGTTCGGCACGCTCGGAGTGGTGGGCTCCGTCTCGGGACTCTCCACCGCGGCCATCGTCCCCTCGACCATCCCCGGCATCCAGATCTCGTGCATGTCCTGACCATCCACGACCTTCCGCATCGCCAGATACAGGATTGTCGAGCCGCTCCACAGATAGCTCACCACGAACCCCGCCGGCACCAGCGCGGGCACATACGTCCACGTCCTGACGATGTAGCGGATCAAGCTCCATTCGGGTTTCTCCGTCGCGGCGGCGTTCACGTGCCCAGGCAGCCACGCGAGCGCCTCCTTCCCCCGAGCCCCCGACCACTCCATCCCGCAGCGCTGCGCGATCTCGATCCCCAGCCAGAACACGCCCGCCACCACCGCGCCCAGCACGGCGAACTGCACGATCAGAATCGCCAGGTACACCACCAGCCGCAGCGGCTTGGCGAACACGAACGAGTACGCGTGCTGGATCGCATCCACCGCATCCGTCCCCTCGCACGCCACCGAGGGCAGCAGCATCGGCCACCCGATGAGGTACGCCGCGAGCATGATCGCCGCGACCAGACCGCCGATGAGCATCAGCGGCCACAGCAGCGCCCCCACCAGCCCGACGATCGGGAACCGGAACAGCACCGCCCCCGCCAGCGCCATGAGCAGCATGATCACCCACGCGATCAGCGGCGGCCCCAGCAGCGCCCCGACCATCGCCGCCCAGCGCGACAGCGAAAACCCCGCCGCCCGCGGCCATTCCAGACCCACCCCCTGCGCAAACTCGCACGCCGCCGATCGGCAGATCGCCCCCCCGCAGAGCGCCGTCCACACCCCCATGAGCGGCAGCACGAGGAAGAACAC
>DASZWV010000286.1:0-8725 GCA_035546115.1 Phycisphaerales bacterium | reverse complement strand
CTACTTGCCCATCTGCTCGATGAACCGGTTGGCCTCGGCGATGGAGCTCTCCATGTCGCGGATCAGGTTGGCGACGTCCGTCTGGATCTGCTGGGCCGTGCCCGAGAGGCTGGCGATCGCCGCCGCGTTGAGGTTGTGCTTGAGGAACAGCTCCTGGTCCTTGAACGCGGCGAGCACGGGCTTCATCTTGCTCTCGGCGGCCTTCATGGCCTGGAGCAGGCGGTCGTAGTTGGATCGTGAGTCGTCGTAGAGCTTCTCGGCGCGCCGGCGCGTGTCGTCGCTGGAATACTGCTTGAGCTCGGCGCGCCACTCGTCGAAGAGTTTCCCGCCGACGAGCTCGACGCTCGAGATGCGGTCGGAGACGGCCGCGGCCCGCGATTCGCAGCGCTCGCGCTCGGCCTTGAACTTGCTGTACTGGGTCTCCAGATCGGCGACCTTGCCCGGCTGGCCCTTCTGGCCCGTGACGACGAGGAACTCGTCGAGCGCCGACTCGAACTGTTTCTTGGCGGTCTGCTGGCTGTCGCGGGCCTCCTTCACGCGATCGACGAGCTGCTCGCGCTTGGGGATGCCGAGGGATTCGCGCATGGCGACGCCGGCGGAGGCGCAGCCACTGAGGTAAGCCGCGACCAAAGTGAGGGCACAGATCAGGATCATGGTTCGGTGCGTCGTCATGGAAGGATCCTTCGCGTGTGAGCCCGGCGAATCTATCTGCGCCGCTTCGCGAGTGCACGCCGCACGCCGATCGTCAGAGAAACCACGCCGATCACGATGACGCCGAACGGGACCAACACCACTCCGCCCGCCTGTTTCGCGGCTATGGATGTCGCCACCCATGTTCCAAGCCCGATTGTCAAGAACGCTCCCCCGACCGCAAGCGGCCAGAACGCCGACCTGCGGCCAGTGGTCATTTTGACTTTCTCGGTTTGGACGGCGCGATCGAAATCCATGGAGCGCCCGCCAAGCACGGCCTTCAGCATGGCGTCCCCTTCCTCCAAACTGAGTCCGCCCGCGACGAGGTGACAGAGAATGGAATCTCCGCTCTTGTTCGCGCGCGCCGCCCGCTCGGCCCAAGCCATGAGCTCGTCGCGCTGCGCGGGCGTGAGAGTGCGGACCTCACTCGATTCACCCGAACCACCCGGATCAGCGTTCGCTTGCTGCGTAGTAGCAACTGGGTCCATCGGAGGCTCTCACACGATCACCACATCGTTCTGGATGCAACTCGATACCCGAGGCCCCTTGATCGGGTCGGCGAAGACGTTGATCTCCAGCCGCACGCCGAAGCCCGCGCCCTCCGGTCCGTCCGGGATGTACACGCCGGGCTCCACGGTGAACCCGACGCCGGGCAGGATCTCGCGCGTGTCGTGGGTCTCGAGATTGTCGATGTTCACGCCCACGCCATGCACCATGGGGCCCGCGCTGAGCGAGTGGCCCGTGCGGTGCTTAATGAACTTGCCGTAGCCGGCCCTCTCGATCACGGTCCGGGTGGCGTCGTCGAGCTCCCATCCCTGCACGCCGCGCTTGGCGCGCCAGCGGTCCTGGGCAAGCTCGACGGCCGCATCGCGCCCGGCCTTCACGGCCTCGAACACCCTGCGATGCCGTTCGGGCACGCTCGTGCCGGGCGATGAGGCCGCCCACGCGACCCAGGTGATGTCGCTGAAGATGTTCTCGTCGCCCGGTCGCCGGGCCCACAGGTCGATCAGGATCCAGTCGCCGCGCTTGATCTCGGCGGGTGTCGTCGGCGAGACCTCGAAGTGCGGGTCGGCCCCGTGCGCATTGGCTCCGACGATCGGCGGATCGGGCGTCTCCAGGTTCGCCTGGGCGAACAGCCCCATGATGTGCTGCTGGACCTCGTACTCGCTCACGCGCTGATTCGCGCCCAGCCGCGAGCGGATCAGCGCGAACGCCTCGTCCTTGATCCTCGCGACCTCGCGCGAGGCCCACTCGTGCGATTCCACGGCCGCGGCGGACCAGCGCGCGATGCACACCTGGATCAGGTTCGCGCTCGAGACCACCTCCGCGCCGCAGGCGCGGACCATCTCCACCGTTCCGGCGTCCACGACCGACACCACGGGCAACGCGCCGCCCGCGGCGTATTCCATCGCCACTCGCCCGCCGCTCTCGCCCACGCGCATCGCGATCCACCGCCACAGCTCGTGCCACGTGAGATAGTGCTCGGGCTTGACGGTGCGCCCATCCAGCAGCACCGCCCGATCGAACGCCACGGCGTCGATGTGGTGGCAGAGCAGCGTCGGCTCGCCGCGGGCGGGGATCCACAGCGCCGCCCGGCGCGTCGTGTGCCGGCGCCCGGTCGGATGCCCCCTCGGCAGCGGGAGGAGCCGCGCGAGCGTCGCGTTCGAGCCGCGGAAGTCCCAGACCAGCCATCCGCCGATGCGCTGATCCACCATTATGGCCTGCAGGTCGGAAAGGTTCATCGGCCGATTCTACTTGGGCGAGCCCCGCCCCGCCTCGAACGCCCGAAGAACCCGTACGTGGGCCTCCACATCGTGCACACGGAAGATCGATGCGCCCGCCGCCCGATGCGCCAGGCTCAGGCCGAGCGTCGCGTGCAGGCGATCTCGGGGCGGCAGGGTGGTGTCTATCCCCGCCGCCGCGGCCGTGAAGCTCTTTCTGGACAGCCCGCTGAGCACCGGAAATCCAAGTGACACGAGCTCTTCGGTCCGCGCGATCAACTCCAGATTCTGGGCGACGCTCTTGCCGAAGCCCAGGCCGGGGTCGACGACGATGGACTCGCGCGCCACGCCCGCCTCCATCGCCGCGCCCGCCCGCTCGCCGAGAAACTCCCGCACGCATCGCACGACACCGCCCTCGAAGCGTGGTTCCGAGTCGTACTGGTTTGAGTAGGTGTCGGCGCCGGGCGGGATGCGGCGATGCATGAGCACCAGCCCCACGCCCGATTCGGCCGCGAGGGCGAACATCTCGTCGTCCTCACGCCCCGCCGAAACATCGTTGATGGCGTCGGCGCCCGCGTCGATCGCCGCGCTTGCCACCTCGGAGAGCGTCGTGTCCACGCTGATCGCCGCGGCGCTGCCGAAGGCTCCCCGTATCGCGCGGATCGCCGGCACGACCCGTCGCATCTGCTCGTGCGCGGGGATGCGCAGGGCGCCGGGACGGGTCGATTCGCCGCCGATGTCGATGATGTCCGCGCCGGCGATGATCATCAGGCGCGCGGCCTCGAGCGCGCCCGCCGCGCTCGCGTGCGCTCCGCCGTCCGAAAACGAATCGGGCGTGACGTTGAGGATTCCCATCACGCGCGGCGCATCGAGCGCGATCTCGCGCCGTTCCGCCAGTCGCCACGCGCGAGGTCGATCCATCTCAGATCTCTCGATGGCCAGTACCAACCCGGGCTGGACCGCGATGCAAAAAGAAAAGAGGGGCCGCGGCACGTTGCCAGCGACCCCTCGGGGGGGGGGGTGCAAAGGGAATGAGAACGAGGTGAGTATACCGTCAGAACTTCGGCTGTCCAGCCCCCTTCTCGGGCTTGGGCTCGCCTTTTCCACCCTTCCCGGGCGCGTTTTCTTTCATTTCCTGAATGGCCTCGCCAAGGGTAATCCCTGTTTTGATCACGGGTGCCGGGATGACCATGCTCAAGCGCACAGAGCCGCTTTCCGCGGAAATCGCACCGGCAATCGGGGGTAGTTTCTCGGGAATCTTGTCCATGGGGAGTCCCCCGCCCGTCGCCATGGCGGCAAAGGGCAGGGCCATGTCGAGGATGTTGCGCGTGCCGAGATAGGCCTCGGCCATGCGGTTCTTCGGGAGCATGCCCTGGGTCTGCTTGATCAGGGCGTCGGACCCGATGTTGCCCTCCTTCGGGGCGTTGATCGACTTGTTCATGAGCTCCGAGTTCTTGGAGTAGGTCGTGTACAGGCCGTCGTTGGCGACGGCGACGTACCCCGAGGGCACCCCCGCCGGCCCGAACATGAGCGGCATGGCCTGCTGCATCTGGGCCGGGATCTGGCCGTCTTCGGAGGTCATCCTGGTCTCCCAGGCGGCGAAGGGGGAGTCTCCCTCCTTGCCCGAGGGCTCGGTGTACTTGGTGGCGTAGACGAGCTCGCCGACTTTCGCGCCGTCCATCGCCGCGAGCGAGTCCTTGAACAACTTGAGCGCCTGCTGCGGGTCCTTCGTCGCGGTGTACAGAACGGTCGCGGTCAGGATGCCGGAGAACGCTCCGCCCTCCGGGAAGCCCATCACCGCGCCCACGCCCCGGTTGTTCTCGATGCTCGCCATCGCGGCCTTGCTGGCCGGTTCGCCGCCGGGCATCTCGACCTTCGTGATGATGTCCTTCATGAGCTGCCTGGCGCCGGGGCTGGAGAGGTCGATGGCGCCGGCGGCGAGATACTTCCCGCCGAAGAGCTTGCCGAGGATCGGGGTCGCGTTGCCCCCCTCGCCGAACACGCCCGCGAGATACGACTCGGCCTTGAACGCCCCGACCACTTCGAGCGTCACGCCCATCGAGCCGGTCTTGACACCGGCGACGAGTGTCTGGGTGTCGCGGACGATGGTGTCACCCATCCACTTCACCATGTCGAGGTTCTTCTCCATGCCCTGCTCGCCCATCATGTCCATCTGGGAGCGGGCTTCCTTCTGCATCTTCTTCAGCCCTTCGGTCGCGAGGGGTCGGACGCGATCGAGGTTGACGATGGCGATGAGGTCGGAGCTGTCGGCGACGGCCTCTCCCGCCTTGCCCAGGCGGCTCTTCAACGGCGAGGCGCCGGACTTGCCTGTGAACGCCTGCACAAGCTCCTTGTCGGGGCCCATCGCGGCGTAGCCGTCCTCGAGCGGCTTGGAGTAGCCGTCCTCGCCCTGGTTGGTCACAAACTCATCGACCTTTCCCTGACCCGCCGGCTTGACGCCGAAGTTGCTCAGGAAGTCTTCGTACTTGGTGATCGGAACCAGCACGACCAGCCGCTGCATCCCGGCATCCCAATCGACGTCGGAGTCGTCGGTTTCGACATGACGGCGGTGCTTCTTCGCCGCGGCCTTGTCGGGGTTGGCCGGCTGTGCGTCCGCATCCTTCCCGCCGCCCATGTCGTCCTTGCCGGACTCCTTGTCCGCCTTCTTCTCGCCCTCGGCGTCTTTGGCCTTCTTGGCGGGTGCGGCGCCCTTGTCGAGCTCCTTCGGACCCATCACGACGATGGCCATCGATCGCTTGAGATCGATGCCGCCGCCAAGCCCGGCCATCGCGAGGAGGTCCTCAACGGAGGGCACGGCGGGGGCCTCGATCGCGGTGGACAGCGCCGACAGGTTTTTCTGCATGTCCTGCGGTGAAGGAATCACGATGGTGATGAGCGCATCGTCCGGAACGCGGTCGAGCACCGGGGGCGCCGCCATCGCGGCCGAGAGAGTCAAGGAAAGGCCGCAGACGGCCGCCAGTGAATGAACGCGCTTCATGCTCGAAATCCCTTTCAAAGATTGGCCGCGAGTATACGGCGAGCCCCCGAGGGGTGGACCGTGGATGAATCGCGCAGCAACAGGCCAGCCCACGCCGAATGACCGGGCTCAGGCCCCGGCCCACACCCCGGCGATGGGCGCGGGTTCTCGAACGCCCGTCACCTTGGGAAGGGTGATGGGCACCCGGTCGGCGCACATGGCTCCGAGCACCCCCATCGCGCACGCCTCCCGGAACTCGATCGGCACGCCGCGGGCCGCCGTGGTCTCCGTCTTGCTCCCCGGCATGGCCCGCGCCAGCGCGCCCACGAGCGCCCGGTTTCGCGCACCGCCGCCGGCGAGCAGGACGGCGCCGACGGGCCCAAGGCGCGACGCGATCGCCCCCGCGATGGCCGCGCAGGCGGTCGCCGCGAGGTCCTTCCCGGCCAAGCGGCCTTGCCAGCGATCGACCCAGCGCCAGGTCTCGTCGCCCGTCCCCAGCGAGCGACCCGCGCGCGACTGGGTGACCAGCGCTTCCGCGAGCCCGCGCCGTGCGGCGTCGTCCACGTTCCCGCTCAGCGCCGCCGCGCCGTCGGCATCGAACGCGCACCCGAGCGCTTCGCGCGCGATGCGGTCGAGCAGGTGGTTGCAGGCGCACACGTCGAAGCCCTCGATCCGGTCGACGGCCGCGCCGGCGTCGGCGCGGGTCGGTTCCGGCGGAAGAAGCGTCGCGTTGCAGAACCCGCCGAGGTTGACGACGGCCGTCGGCTCCGCGGTTCGGAACATGATCCAGTCCGCGAGCGGCGTGATCGGCGCTCCCTGGCCGTTCGCGGCCAGATCGGCCCCGCGCAGGTCGAAGACCACCGGCACGCCCAGCTCGTGCGCGAGCACCGCGCCGTTGAACATCTGCCAGCTCGAGGGGGGCTCGTGGAAGACGGTCTGCCCGTGAACCGCCACAAGCGCGGGGCGAACCGCCCCGCCCCTGCCCAATAGGTCGCGCACCGCCGCGGCGTGCAGCAGGGCGAACTCGCGCGACAGCCTCGCGATCTCTCCCGCGGTCATCGCGCGCTGATCCGCGAGCGCCCGGAGTCCGGCGCGAACCGGGCCCAGATCGTGCGTCACGCCGCGGATGAACTCGCACCGCATGGCCAGGCCATGGCCGCGGATGCGCACGAGCGCGGCATCCAGCGCATCGATGCTCGTGCCCGTCATGCACCCGACGACAAGCCGCGTGTCGGCGCTCTCGCTCATGGCGTCTTCTTCGGCTCCGGCGCGGGTGGAGGGGGGGGACGCTGCGCGGCGCCGCCCGCGGGCTTTGCCGGCGGAGTCTCGATGATCTCGAGCGCGCTCCTGCACGACAGATCCGAGTCCTGCAGCACACCCACCCCTCCCGCGCCCGGTTCGCCGATCTGAAATCGCGTCTGGATGGTCTGGGAGATGACCGCCTTGGTGAGGCGGCCCTTGGTTGTGTCCCACCAGCGGTCGCCGCTCGAATCGACGCTCCGGAAGAACACGGAGACTTTGGTCGAATCCTCGGGTTTCGCGCTCGCCTTCACGAGGCTCCGGATATCGGCGATGCCGCCTTCCTCGCCCTCGACCCAGCGCGTCTCCCACACCGGCGCCTTGACGCCGCGGGCGTAGACGGTGGTCTTCGTGTACCACTTCTGCCCCGGCGGGGGCATCTGCGAGTTGCTCTTGAGCTGGAAGATGCACCCAAAGTTCGCCCGGAACAGGTCTGGGTCGACGTACCGCGCCAGGTGCGGGCCGCCGACGCCCTTGAGCAGATCCTCGCCGCCGGTGATGGAGGTGATCTCTCCGCTCCCGGGCGCGATGTTGAGCGTGAGCTTGGCGCTCACGAGCGGATGGAACCACGCGTACAGATCGTGCGAGCCCGGGTTCGCCTTCTCGTCGGGGATGGTGGGTGACCCCGCATCGACGCCCACGCTCACATCGCCCGCCTGCATCGACACGGCCACGTTGTCGAACGTTACCTCCATGATGTCCGAGGCCGTGGTCTCGGCCGTCACCTTGCACGTCAGGAAAACGGTCTGATTGCTCACGACCCGCGTCGGCAGGCTCTCGGGCCCGGTCTTGCCCGTGATCGACGTGACCTCTTCGGTGGTGAGTGTGTAGGCATAGCGGAGTTCATCGCCGGCGTGCAGGCCGGCGATCAAGCTCGGCACCCCGGCGGATGCCGCGGCGTTCATCGCGAGCGATGCGGCGATCACCGCCGCGCGAGCGAGTGGATTCGCCGCCATCAATCGCCTCCCTTTGCCAGGGTCCGAGCGGCCAGTTGCTCGTACGTTCCGAACTCGGACCGGCCGGCAAGCCACCGAAGATATCCGCGCAGGCGCTCCAACAGGGCAGCGCCCTGTATGCGTTTCACGACGCCGGGAAGACCGTACGAGTCGATCGCCATGAACTCCCATGGGTGAAAGTAGGTGTTCATGGATCCGTCCGCGTTGAGCACACGCCGCGTGGCGGTCCGAAAGAGCGGCATCGGCAGATTCTTGAACGCCAGCCAGAACAGCGGCACGCGGAGCAGGGGCGTCGCGGAGGCCGGGATCTGCACGAGCGTGCCCGCCTGTGTGCGCTCCACGCGGGCGGCGCGGGGGTCGAAGAAGTGGTTGTATCGCCCCGGGAGCCAGATCGGGTTCTCGCTCGCGTTGTACCTGTAGCCGGCCGCGCACAGGTCGTGGGCGTCGGTGTGGGCCATGCGGGCGCGCCGGAATCCGGCGATCTCGCGCCCGGAGATCTCCGCGAGCGTCTTGCGAGACAGTTCGAGATGCCCGGGCTCCAGGTCGCCGTGCGTGTAGCCGTGCGAGGCGATCTCGTGCCCGAGCGGGCTCGCCCCGATCCGCCGCACGAGCTGCGGGAAGCCTTCGGCGAACTGGCCCGTGATGAAGAAGGTGGCGCGGGCCCTCTCTTGGTCGAGCAGATCCAGCACGCGCACCAGGCCCGCGCTCCCGATCTCGTACTGCTTCTCGACCGGCAACCGGTGGCCGTACTCCAGAGGAATATCGAACGGCTCGACGTCGAAGCTGATGCAGGCGAGCGGCGAGGAGGAACGACCGCGGCCGGGCGAGGTCGGAGCGCTGGGCGCGGCGCTGGTCTGCGAGCTCGATTCGCCGATCGTCGCCTCGCTCCTCATGGCGATCAATCCTTGGAGCGAGCGCGCCCGCGCCCGTACTTCCCCGCGATCGCGTTCATCCGCACATCCACGAGCGCCCAGAACATCCGCATCGGGTCCTTGAACAGATTGACCTTCGAGACCTTGTAGCTGTGGCTCTCGCT
Source organism: Phycisphaerales bacterium (assembly GCA_035546115.1). GTDB lineage: Bacteria > Planctomycetota > Phycisphaerae > Phycisphaerales > UBA1924 > UBA4658. The sequence continues at coordinate 46 of DASZWV010000286.1, read as the reverse complement.
GACGTACGCGGGCACCTCGGCGATCGAGTATCCGAGCCGCTTGGCG
>DASZWV010000285.1:0-1760 GCA_035546115.1 Phycisphaerales bacterium | reverse complement strand
AGGCCAAGCCCGACGACAAGACGCCGCAGAAGCAGGGCTGAGGGGGCGCTGCGCACGACATCGTGGGCCGCAACATACGATCGGACATGCGCCAACAGCCTCCCGGCGAGCGTCTCCGCGCCCTCCTCGACAACCCCCCCGGTCCCGAAAAGACCGTGATGATGCCGGGTGCCTTCAATGCGCTCTGCGCCAAGGCCATTGCCGATGCGGGCTTCCACGCCGCGTACATCTCCGGCGCGGCCACGAGCGTCTCCGCGGGCGTGCCGGACGTCGGCCTGCTGGGGCTCGAGCATTTCTGCCGCGTCATCCGCGAGGCCCATGACGCCAGCGGCCTGCCCATCATCGCCGACGCCGACACCGGCTTCGGCGAGAGCGAGATGGTCCGCCGCACCGTCATCGAGTACGCCCGCGCCGGGGCCGCGGGCCTGCACATCGAGGACCAGGTGTTTCCCAAGCGCTGCGGCCACCTTGACGGCAAGAAGCTCATCCCGCTGGACCACGCGGTCGAGAAGGTGCGGGCGGCCGTCAAGGCCGCGGAACAAGCCAGCCGCGAACGAAGCGAGCGCATGGTGATCTGTGCGCGAACGGACGCTCGAGGCGTTGAGGGCCTCGACGCCGCCGTCGCCCGCGCCAAGGCCTATCTCGAAGCCGGCGCCGACATGATCTTTCCCGAAGGCCTCACCACCGAGGAAGAGTTCGCCAGGTTCGCCTCATCACTCCGTCAGTCGGCCACTCGGTCACTTGGCAACTTCTATCTCCTCGCCAACATGACCGAGTTCGGCAAGACGCCGATCATCCCCGCCGCGAGGTTCGGCCAGATGGGCTACCACTGCGTGATCTACCCGGTGAGCATGCTCCGCGTGGCGATGGGCGCCGTAGGGCGGGCCCTCGCCACGCTCAAGCGCGAGGGGAGCGTGCAGCCGCTCCTCGCGGAGATGCAGACACGCGAGCAGCTCTACAAGACGATCGGCTACACGCCGGGCGTGGAGTGGGAGTTTCCGGCGAGATGAGCCGGACAGACCGCCCACGTGCCGTGGTGGGTGCGGACGCGTTGGAGGCGGCGTTCGTGCGACCGAGCTCTCACCGGTCGTATACTCGCCCCCCATGCCCACGATGATCCGACGAACCGTCACCTGCGGCGAGCTCCGCGATTCCCACATCGGCCAGACCGTCGCCCTCAACGGCTGGGTCAACTCCTACCGCGACCACGGCAACCTGATCTTCATCGATCTGCGCGACCGCTTCGGCCTCACCCAGCTCGTCTTCGACCCGGACGACGGCGCATCCGCGCAGATGATGGAGGCCGCCGACAAGCTCCGCAACGAGGACGTCGTCGCCTGCCGCGGCATCGTCCGCACGCGCATCGGCGGCCCCAACCCCAAGCTCGCCACCGGCACCATCGAGATCGTCGTCAAGGAGCTCCAGGTCCTCTCCAAGACGGCCAACCCGCCCTTCCTCCCCGACGATCTCGGCAAGCTGCCGAACGAGGAGATCCGCCTCAAGCACCGCTACATCGATCTCCGCCGCCCGAAGATGCAGCACATCCTTGGCATCCGCCACAAGGTCATGCAGTCCACTCGCCGCTACTTCGATGAGAACGGCTTCCTCGAGGTCGAGACGCCGATCCTCTACAAGTCCACGCCCGAGGGCGCGCGCGAGTTCCTCGTCCCCAACCGCCACATCCCGGGCTCCTGGTACGCCCTCCCGCAGAGCCCGCAGCTCTTCAAGCAGATCCTCATGGTCAGCGGGTGCGACCGGTA
>DASZWV010000284.1:0-2971 GCA_035546115.1 Phycisphaerales bacterium | reverse complement strand
TCGACGAGACGGAGCTCACCGGCACGGTCGTGCTCGGCACCCCGGACGATTACGCCGACAGATTCCTGCCCGAGATTCTCGCGCGCTTCGCCCGCTCCAATCCGCGCGTCGAGGTGACGGTGATGTGCGAGCAGTCGACGCTGCTCGCCGATCGCATCCGCAGCGCCGACGTCGATCTGGCGATCGTCACCGCATGCGGCGACTTCGATGCCGAGGTCATCCGGCAGGAGCCGCTGCTGTGGGTCACGTCGGCCGCCCATCATACCGAGCAGGAGGACATCGTCCCCCTCGCGCTGTCGCGCGCGCCGTGCATGTGGCGCACCGCCGGCCTCGATGCGCTCACCGGCGTCGGCCGCAAGTATCGCGTCCGCTACACCAGCGGCAACTCGACCGCGATCAGCGCCGCCGTCCTCGCCGGCCTCGCCGTCACGGTGCTGGCCGAGTCCGCGCTCCGCCCGGGCATGCGCGTGCTGTCCGAAGCCGAAGGCTTCCCGCGCCTCCCCACCTGCGAGATCGGCATCATCCGCTCGTGGAACAAGCCGAACTCCCCGGTCGTCGACAAGCTCGCCGAACACATCGTCTCCTCCCTCGACAACCTCTCCGTCCCCGCCGTCGCCGCGTAGGTCCGGAGCGCAAAGGTAGCCGAACAAGGCACCATCCCTCCCCCTTGCGGGGAGGGGGGACCGCGCGAAGCGCGGTGGGTGGGGGTCGCACCGCGCCCACCGAAGAGTCGTCGTCCGCGCCAACCCCACCGCGATCACGATCCGCCGAACCCACATCATCATTGCCCGCGAGTGGTGACCTGAACCACTTCGCCACAACGCCCACGTGCGGTATTCTCCCGCAATAAGGGGAGGCGACCCATGGCATCGGCACCACGGCGGCGAGGCCCGCTGGCGTTCTTGCGCCGCACGATCGCGGCACTCGCCGTGCTGATCGTCGCAGCAGTAGCGTTGGCGTGGTACCTCACACTCCCGTCCGCGCCCGGCGCCTTCTACGCCCACCCGCTGCCCGCAGACGCCGCGCCCGGCACCCTGATCGCCGCCGAGCCCTATACGACCGCGGTGCCGGAGAATGCGGAGGGCTGGCTTATCCTCTACGCCACGACTCGCGTGGGGAAGCCCGCGCTGGCGAGCGCCGTCGTCCTCGTGCCACGCGCCGCGGCGTCCGGCCCGCGCCCGGTCGTCGCCTGGGCGCATGGCACGACGGGCATCGCCGCGCCCTGCGCGCCGTCCCTGTTCCCCAAGCCCTTCGACAATATCCCCGACATCGCCGCGCTCGTGAACGAGGGCTGGGCCTACGTCGGCACGGATTACCCCGGCCTCGGCACGTCCGGCGGCCACACATACTTCGTCGGCGAGGATGCTGCCCACGCCGTACTGGATTCCGTCCGCGCCGCGCGCCAGCTGCAGCAGGCGAACCTCGGCGACGAGGTCGTCGTGTGGGGCCATTCCCAGGGCGGCGGCTCCGCGCTGTGGACGGGAACGCGCGCCGCCGAATTCGCGCCCGAGCTGAAGGTGAAGGGCATCGCCGCGCTTGCCCCGGCGAGCGACCTCAAGGGCCTCGTCTCCTCAGCCCAGGGCAACTTCTTCGGCAAGATCGTCTCCGCCTACATCGTCGCCTCCTACGCCAGCGTCTATCCGGACGTGAAAGCCGAAGACTACGTCCACGGCTTCACGCGCCTGCTCGCAGCCGACATCGCGCAGCGTTGCGTCAGCGGCTACAAGACCCTGTTCGCGGTCGCCGAGGCGATGCTCGCGCCGGCCGCCGGCATCTTCGCCGTCGATCCCACAACGGGCCCGCTCGGCGCCCATCTCGCCGAGAACACGCCCTCGACGCCGTTTCCGATCCCGCTGCTGATCGGGCAGGGCGAGGCCGACGACGTCGTGCACCCCGATCTCCAGCGCCGCTACGCCGCCGCGATGTGCGCCGCCGGCCAGCAGCTCGACTTCCGCCTCTATCCCGGCCGCGACCACATCTCCGTCGTCACCGCCGACTCCCCACTCGCCCCCGACCTCATCGCCTGGACCCGCGACCGCTTCGCCAACGCGGCCTTCACCCCAAACTGCCCAACCTAACCCCCCGCGAAACCACGAGCCGAAAGAGTCTCCATCCCTCCTCGCGAAGCGGGGAGGGGGGACCATCGCGGAGCGATGGTGGGTGGGGAAACCACGCCGCCCGCCGCGCACGCCACCGAGCAGAAAGAGTCACCGCCTCTCCCATAGGGAGAGGGCCATGAGCCTTAGCGACCCCGGACTTGATCCGGGGGAGCTTAGGCGAATGGGGTGAGGGGTTCGGCGCTATCCGGAGCGCTCACGAGATCGCATGCGCGTTATGGACTGCGCGCACTCCCAACCCGCCCCCGAAACCCGAATCCCAAATCCCAACCGCCCGGCGCACTCCCAGTCCCCACACCACGCCCCCGGCGCAATGCCCATTCCTTGAGCCCCAACCCCCGCGGGCCTACATCACCGCCAAGCCAAGGGGCCAACCCGGCCCCGAACAAAATCCGCGACCCCAAATCCCGGAACCAAGGAGCATCCCATGTCCCTGCGCATCGGCGACACCGCGCCCGATTTCGAGGCCGACACGACAGAAGGCCACATCAAGTTCCACGAATGGCTGGGCGATAGCTGGGGCATCCTTTTCTCCCACCCGAAGGATTTCACCCCCGTCTGCACGACCGAGCTCGGCGCGATGGCGAAGCTCAGCCCCGACTTCCGGAAGCGCAACGTCAAGGTCATCGGCCTCAGCGTCGATCCGGTCGACAGGCACGCCGGCTGGGCGAAGGACATCGCCGAGGTCTCCGGCGCCGCGCCCGATTTCCCGATGATCGGCGATCCCGAGCTGAAGGTCGCGAAGCTCTACGACATGCTCCCCGCCGGCGCCGGCGATACGGCCGAAGGCCGCACCGCCGCCGACAACCAGGCCGTCCGCACGGTTTACGTCGTCGGCCCGGATAAGAAGATCA
>DASZWV010000283.1:0-6505 GCA_035546115.1 Phycisphaerales bacterium | reverse complement strand
CGCCCGCCGCCAGGATTGGCCCACCTGAAGAACACGTTGTGCGGAAGGCTGGGCGGATGCACCACTCCCTCGTGGACTTCCACCTCCGCGACGTCGAAGAAATCATCCGGGGGCAACTCGGCCACCTGCGCCATTTTGAGTTGCTGGACCAGGTAGCCCGCGGCGATCACGGCGACGTTGCTCATGCCCGGCCAGGCGGCGATCAGCCACGGCCGGGGCTTGGCGGATGGGTTCGACATGTTCTGCGGCCTCCTCTCTGCGGCCTCGCCGGCTGGCGGGGCCGAGGGCGAGCAGGGGTCACTCGCCCCCGAACAGGTTAGAAGGCCAGCAGCGAGCGGACCGCCGGATGCTCCGCGAGCTGGTTTGGTTGAAGATGCGTCAGCTCACACTCGCGCAGGTCCGGCGCGCCGGGATTGGCTCCGGCAGGGTCGCCGAGCTGGTGCCTCAGAAGTCCCAGGAAGTGGGGCGGCGCAAAGATCGTCAGGGGCGCGGCGCCGACAACTTCACGGTTCCGCCCGAGCCAGTTCTTCACGTCGTGGGCGAACCGGCGCTGTTCTTCCTCGACCTCGTGGCCCTGCGATGCGGAATGCGGGAAGGACGTTGCGCGCATCGACGGCATGGCATGGCCGCGCCGTGCCGCATCCAGCAGCGTGGGGCGATGGCGTTCGTGCTCGTCGAGATGTGTGTTCCCGACGGAATCCAGCTTTTCAACTCGGGCCCGGCCGTGCGTCCCGGGCGTGCAGGAATAGAGCGTGGCCTGCGATCCGTCGGCGGTAACGACGTACCGCCGGCTTGGGTTTGAGTGCTGCTGCATCATGTTGGTTTCTCGACAGATATCTGGCCGCTCGCGGCGGTCCACACGGGGGTTCACCGAACGTGGGAAACGGGCTGAAACGCGTCCTTGCATGGCCCCGGTCACTCATCGCCGGCCAGCAAGACCTCGCCGCGGGCCCGCGACACCAAGTCGATCTCGGGATTGCTGGCAATCTCGCGCTCGGCCTGCAACCAGTCGGACAGCGCATCGCCCGCGGTGCCCTTCCGGCCGACGAAGATCTCGAAGGCGCGGGCGCGGACGCGCTCCGCCCTCGCGGCCTCGCCGCGCGACGGGATGGCGCCGACTCGCGACTCGGGTCGGGCTGATCGCGCGGATTCACCCTGGGGTGTTCGAACAACGATGTCCTGCCTGCTGGCGTGCCTGTTCATGGGGTATCTCCTTTTCTCAGAGCGTGCAGCCGGTTGCCAGTTGTCGGGGCCGGCCGCTCGCATCGTGCGTCTCGGGAACAAACCAATCCGTGCAGAAATGCTCGTAGCTGAGCGACACCGAATCGCTCCGCGCCACGGAGTTTCGCTCTCGGGCCGGCGACATCCCCGGACGCGCCGGCTCAACGCGCACGGCCCGACGGGCTTTGCGCCCTCCGCGATCGACAGCACGACGGTCCGGGTCGGCGTGGGTGGTGTTGGGTGACATGTCCTTCTCCTTCTGTTTCTCGAACGCGATCATCTCGAGGTCACGCGCGCTGCAAAGCCGGCTCGGGCGACCGATTCCACGAGCGCCGCCGGATCGCAGTCGCTCTCGTGATCCACGGTCGCCTGGGCCCGGAACAGGTTCACGCACACATCCCTCACCCCGCTAACCGCCTCAAGGGCTTCGCTCACCCGCACGCGGCAGTTGTTGTCCCGCATACCGGACACCGCGAGTACTGTTCTGTTCACGGACTTCACGGACCGCCTCCGCGCCGCATCATCGTCTTGGCGCCTTGCCGTTGATCTACGCCGCAAGCCCGAGCGACCGTCGAGCGGCGGCAGCGCCCGCCCTCTTGGCGGGGCGGGCCGGAACACGCCCGGCGCGCGGCTCGTGCGCCCTTGTCCGCCGGGCTTTGCGCTTGGCGTGCCCAACGATCTGCGTCAGGTGCCGCTCCGCCTCGAGCCAGTTGAGTTGCTCGTTGCCCCCGTAGAGCCTCCAGAGTTCCTCGGCGATCGCCGACACCAGCCGCTCGGTCAAGTCGATCTCGCGCTCGGGGTTCGCCACAGGTCGGATGATCACTTGCATGGCACACTCTCCTGGGCGGCTCCTGCCGCCAACGAGATCATCATCGCTCGTCGCCAAGAACCCCTCCATGCGGAAACTTCCCCTATCCAGCGCACCGAACGGGGTTCTTGAGGCCTTCGATCGCCGAGGTCCCCAGGGTCCCCAGTGTGGATTCGGGGTTGCTCGGGGTGATATCCACTCCAGGCCCTTGCACGCGGGCCGCAACTCGGACGCGAAGGGCTAGTATTGTGGCCATGCGGCGGATTGCTGGCGCAACCGCAACCCCACGAAGCGCCGCGCGGGCGCATGTGCCGCCCCGTTCGGGCGGGGGGGATGCGCCCATCGCGGGCGTTCGCGGAGGGTTTGCATCGGCAACCGACCACGCCGTGCTCGCCGCCGCGCTCGATCCCATCGTCACCCTCGACTCCTTCGGCACTGTCCGGTTCGCCAGCGAGTCGGTGCGGCGCGTGTTCGGATGGAGCCCGGCGGAGCTCATCGGCCGCAATATCAACGCTCTGGTTTCCGAGTCGCATCGCGCCGCCCACGATGGGTATCTTGCGAACTTCCGCCGCACCGGCGACGCGAGAATCCTGGGGAAGACGCGCGAACTCGAAGCGGTGCGCCGGTCTGGCGAGCGGTTTCCCATCGAGCTATCGGTCGCTCGTGTGGAGTCGGTCTCGAGGAGTCCGTCTCTGTTCGTCGCGATCATCCGGGATGTCGGCGAGCGACGTCGATTGGAACGGGAGCTGCGGCTCCTGAAGGACCTCGCCCTCTCGGTCGGCGCGGCCTCGAGTGTCGCGGAGGCACGTCGGACAGCACTGCGGCTGATCGGCGAGGCGACGGGATGGGAGCACGGCGAGGCATGGATTCCCGCCCCCGATGGAGAAGCGATGGTCGGCGTGGCGTCGTGGACCGCCGCCGCGCGGAAACTGGCGCCGCTGGCCAAGTCCATGGCCGGAGTGAGGATTCGCCGGGACAACGGGCTCGTCGGCAGGGCATGGCGGACCGGCGAGGTCGTCTGGCGAGCGAACATCGGATCCCTGAAGGGAAAGCGACATCCGCGCTGCGCTGCGGCGCGAAGGGTGGGGCTGCGGATGGCCGTCGCGATTCCGGTCCTGTCGGAGCAGCGAGTGAGCAAGGTGCTGCTCTTCTTTGGCCGAACGCCGCGTCGGGTGGACCCGCAACTGCTCGAGCTTGCGCGCGCGGCCGTGGCGCCGCTGGAATCGCTGATCCAGCGGAAGATGACCGAGGCAAGGCTGGATGAGTACCGGCGCCGGCTCGAGGCGAAGGTGGAGGAGGAAGCCCGGGCGCTCCGGGAGAGCCAGAGCAGGCTCCGCGTCGCCGACCGTCTCGCCTCGATCGGCACGCTGGCCGCGGGACTCGGTCACGACATGAACAACGTCCTCCTGCCCGTTCGTGCGCATCTCAACGCGCTGCGCGCGTGCGTCGAGTCCGCGGGCCGTCGCGCCGGACGCTCCGGCTCCGCGAACCACACCGTGGCGGATCGGCGTGCCCATCTGGACCAGATCGGCCGGAGCGTCACCTACCTGCAGCAACTGGCCGATGGCCTGCACTATCTCGCCATGGATCCCGAGATCGATTCCGAATCTCGGCGGAGCGGAGAGACCACGGACCTTCGTCACTGGTGGTCGCAGACGGGGGTTCTGATCTCCAAGGCGGTCCCCAGGCACGTCCGCGTCTCGGCGTCGATCCCCGGCGGCCTGCCCCGCGTCCGCGTCGCGCTCCATCGGCTCACGCAGGCGGTGCTGAATCTCGTCGTGAACGCCGGCGAGGCCATTCCGCCTCCGGCCGATCGGCGGCGCCGGCAGGGCCGGGTGAGGGTGTCGGCCCTCCTGGACCAGGATTCCGCGAGCGTGCGACTCGCGGTCGCGGACAATGGGCGCGGCATGACCGACGAGGTCAAGCGCCGGGCGTTCGAGATGTTCTTCACGACCAAGGTGCGGGGCCTCGGCACCGGCCTCGGCCTCGCGCTGGTGAACAAGGTGGCCGTCAGCGCCGGGGGGCGCGTCGAACTCGACTCGACCCTCGGAACGGGCACGACCGTGACGGTGGTCCTGCCCGTGGAGGCCGGGGCGCCGGCCAGATCTGGACCGCGTGCCGTCGTGTCGATCAGCGACGGTCGAGCGGGAGCCCTGATCCGACAGATCCTCGATGCCGGCGGGGCGAGCGTGGCCGCGGGCATGCCCGCCCGAGCCGACATCTGGGTGGTCGATCCCGCCGAGACCGCGCTCGCGGAAGTCCGTTCCTGGCGGAGGTCGAGGCCGAGGGGCCGCCTGGTTCTGTTCGGCGCACCCGATTCGGCCGTCGCCGATTGGAACGAACTCCGGCCGCTGATCGTCGAACGCCGAGACGCCTTCGAAACACTCAGATCGACGCTCGGTCGAGCGCTGATCGCCAGATAGAAAGCAGGTTGCTTGATATGCCCAACCCTCCCCGCCCCGGTTCTTCCGCGATCGAGACCCCCGCCATCAAGTCGAAGGCGGTGCGGCCCGTCGCCGCCTGCAACCCGGAGGCCTTCGGCATCCGGGTGCTCTGCGTGGATGACCACGCCGTGCTCATCGAAGGGCTGAAGGCCCACTTCGGCATCGAGGGCCGCATCGGCATCATCGGACGCCTGCCGTCCGCGGAGCACCTCCTCGAGGAAGTCGCCAGACTCGAGCCCGATGTTGTCCTCCTCGACATCGAGATGCCGGGCCCCGACGCCTTCGAGGTCGCCGACCGTCTGCGGCACCTGCACCCGAAAACGAGGGTGATCTTCCTCAGCGCCCACGTCCGCGACGGATACATCTCCGCCGCGTACAAGTGCGGCGCCTCGGGCTACTTTGCCAAATCGGATGACCTCGACGAGATCGCGGCCGGCGTGATCCGGGTCGCACAAAGCCAGTCCGGCGCGTTCGCGCTCGGCCCCAAGGTGCAGCAGCATTGCGTGCCGGCGGCCGCGAGCGCACCACGTCGGGAAGGCGCCGGCCGTTCGGCGCCGAGCACGCCGCTGGGCTCGCTGAGCCCGCGGGAGGTGGAGGTGCTCCGGCTGATCGGCAAGGGGCTCTCTCGCACCGAGATCGCCGCCCAGCTCTCTCGCAGCGCCAAGACCATCGACGGTCACCAGGAACGGATCATGAAAAAGCTCGGCGTCGACGCCCGAGCCGACCTCGTGCGGTTCGCCATCCGCGAGGGGCTCGCCGAGGCCTGATTTGCGGAACGCCGGGCTCATCAGACGCCGGCGTGACCGGGCTGCGCCGTCGAAGCCCACGCTGTTTGCGGCGCGAGAAGCCGAGCGGCGGCCCAGGCCAACGCGCGAGTGAACCACGAGCGATCCGGCACGACGCTTCGATCCACAGCACCCGCGCGAAGCGCTGATGCTTACGGATGTGGGTGGACGCGGCGCTCCCATTCCGCCGCCTGGGCATTCCGCCCGATCTGGCGCAGCATGGCGACCCCGAGAGAACAGTAGAACCGACCTGACGCCGGGCGTGCGGAGGCGGCGCGATCGAGCTCGGACAGCGCTTCGTCGGTTCTTCCGGCTTGGAAGAGCATCTGGGCGAGATTGCTTCTGGCCAACGGTTCGCGAGGTGCATCGGAGGCGGCCTGGGCGGCCTCGCGGAGCGCTTCTTCACGATGGTTCGTCGCCCAGAATGCGCGAGAGAGGCCCACTCTCGCCGCGAAATCGAGCGGTCGCCTCGAAAGGAGGGTGTGATACAGATCGAACGCGCGGGGCGACTCCGACCCGGCGATCCAGATGGAGCACAGCAGGTCACGGGTCTCGGACCAGTCTGGATACGCCCGTGCGACGGTTTCCAGCGCACGAACGGCCTCGACCGGGCCTCCTCGCACCATGATCAACCGGCCCCATTCGAAGGCGGCATGGTCGTTGCCACGGCCGGATCGCACGAGGTGTCCGAGTTCCTCAATGGCCGCGTCTGGGTGCCCCAGGACGAGGTTGAGCCAGGCCATGCGGACAGTTGCCTCGGGAGTCTGCGAGAGGGCGATGCCTCCGCGGGTCACGCTGGCCGACCAGCGATACCAGCGCAACGCGTCCCGGGCAATCGCCAGTTGCTCGGGGGAGATGGGTTCGCCCGCCGCGACGGCGGCGTACGGGACGGTCACTCGGTCGTCGAGCGTGCCGGCTCTCCAGAGCATCAGGCGGACGGCCGCGGAATGCCCGAGCAGTGCGATGAGGATGACCGTGATGAAAATGAACGACCGGCCGCCCATGGTCAGTGCGCCTCGATGCCGGAGCTGCACCGGACCGAGCCGGACGTGTTGATCGAGGGCGAGCCGGAGGAGCTTGTGCGCCCCAAAGGCGGCGAGCACCGCGATCGTGCCCGCCATGAGCATGGGAATCAGTCCGTAGAGACCACGCGCGACGAAGAACGCGGCGAGAAACACGAGCCCGACCAGAGCCTCTTCCCGGAGCGAGAGATCGAACCGGCGCGATCGCATGGGAGCGACGGTCCT
>DASZWV010000282.1:0-2467 GCA_035546115.1 Phycisphaerales bacterium | reverse complement strand
ATCTTCGGCTTGGCGATTCCCTGGTACACATCCATGTCCACGAGGATGTTGAACTCGCCGCCGGTGGCCATCAGGGCCGCGATGTCTCCCCGCGGCGAGAGCCGGTACACCGCCGGACCGAAGCAGGGCCGCAGGAACTTGTACTCGAGATGCTTGCACACCACCGTGTAGTCTCCGCCGCAGGCGCCGAAGACGTACATGCCGCCGGCGATCTCGGCGTTGCCCAGAAGCGCGGCGCCCGCCATCGCGTTGTACCAGTTGCGATTGAACCTGCGGAACGGGAGCACCGCCTGATACGTCGGCGGGTCATCCCCCTGCTTCTTCATCTTGATGCCGGAGCGGAAGGCGAAGGGGAGCCAGATCAGCGAGCAGACCCTGTGCCAGAAGTTGTTCCGCGTCGAAAGCCGCGAGATGAACGCCTCGATGCGATCCAGCAGCGAGGGCTTGCGCACCATCGCCGTCGGAGAGCGCGACGGACCCCCGCCAACGTCCACCGCGCCGCCCGAGAGCTCCGACGCCAACATCGCCTCCTCGGATGTGTCCTCGGGATGCGTCAAGGCATGCTCCGCGGCCGGAGCGGGCGACAGAACAGCCTTGGGCGCACCGTTCGCGCCTGTGCCCGTGGCTTGAAACGGCTTGGAGACTGGAGAGGTCGTGTCCGTCACGCGGGATCCTGGATTGAGACGGCATGATAGCGTCCGCATCGATCCACACGCCGGCCGCGGCCTGCGCGTGCCCCGGCGCTATACCGCCTCGGGCATGAGGTCGAACCACCCCTTGGCGTTCTCCCGCACGCGCACCAGCGGGTGCCCCGGCTCGTGATCCAGGTGCAGAACCCATCCCCTCGCGGCGGCCTCGGTGAGCAGCCACCGGCGGGAGATCATCGATGTGTAGGGTTCCACGTCGTAGGACAGCGAGTAGGCGGCGCCGTTGTGGGCGATGGTGGGCATGACGTCGGGCGTGAAGACAATCGTGCGCCCACCCCCGTCGTTCGGCCGGTCGGGCTCGGTGAACTTGATCGCCTGCTGGCCCCAGGTGTGGCCGGGGGTGAGGAAGACGGAGATGCCCGACTCGACGTTCGGGCGGCTGGCCGTCCAGAACGGGTCGGACTCGCGCTGCTCGATGGTGGTGCGCGGGAGGTCGTCGCGGTCGGGTGTCAGACCTGTGGGAAACGGGCGCGGCGAATCGGTGAGCGTGAGACGGTCGGCGATGGGAAGAAGGTGGTCGCGGTAGTAGGTCCTGGTCATGACGGACCGATTGGCGACGGCGTCCTCCCACTCGCGCTGCTGGATGTGGATCCTCGCGTTCGGGAATGTCGGGATGCAGCCGCCGGCCTGCGATGATCCGCCGCCGCCGTCGTCGTTGGGCGGGATGGGCCACGTCGGCTTCTCCCCCGGCCGCGGCAGGCGGGTGAGGGCGCCGGCGTGGTCAAAGTGCAGGTGCGAGCAGATGACGGCGTCGATCTGGTCGGGTTTGACACCGTGCTCGGCGAGGGCATCGACGATGGTCCTCGGCTTGCCGGCGTTTGGGTGGCCGGGAGGGTTCTTTTCGAGGTCGAAGATCTCCTGCATCTTGGGGTCGAGCTTGTCGCCCGTGCCGACCTCGACGAGCACCCGCCGCGGCAGAGCGTCCGACCCGCCGACCCGCTCGAGCAGCAGGCAGTTGTGGGCGACGGTGATGCGGCCCTTGTCGTCGGTCGGCACCGAGCGCGACCAGACGGAGCGCGGGATGAGGCCGAACATGGAGCCGCCGTCGAGCCTGAAGGAGCCGGCGCGGAGGAGGGTGAAGCGGTAGCGGGGAGCTTGGTCGGACATCACGCTGAGCATACGCCGCGACGCCGATCATCCCCGTGGGGCGTCGATCCCCGTGCGCTCGCTCGGCGGGCTGAAGATGTCCAGGATGATGGTGTCCTCGATCGCCTCGGCCGAGTGCGGGAGGTTGGCGGGCAGGTGGATCACCTCGCCCTCGCCGACGGTCTGAAAGCGTCGCTCGGGGGAGCCCTCGGCGCCGAGGCCGAACTTGAGGCGGCCGGAGAGGATCACGCCGAACTGCTCGTTCGCGTGGGCATGGGTGGGCACGTAGCAGCCCTTGTGCAGGTGCACGCGGGAGATCATCGCCTGCTCGCCGATGATGCGCTGGCGCTCCAGCAGCGGCATGGGCGCATCGGTCGGGCGCTCGGACCAGTGATAGACGGCCGCGGGCTTTGGGGAGGGCGAGTCGCTCATGGGGTGCTTCCTTCGGGCACTGTACCGCGGCGTGCGCGAGCAGGCTTTTGCTACACTCCGCCCCGTGACCGACGCCGCAGACAACTCTCCGACCGCCCGAGCCCGGACTTCACCGCTGACGGTGCTTGGGTGGGCCGCGTACCTCGCGTGCTCGTGGACTTGGTGCATCGGGATGTTTCTGCCGGTGCTGCTGGTGCGGGACTATGGGGTGTGGGGGTTTGTGGTGTTCGCGGTGCCGAATG
>DASZWV010000281.1:0-2427 GCA_035546115.1 Phycisphaerales bacterium | reverse complement strand
CAGGTACTTCCGCGCCAGCGCCTCGACCTCGGGCGGCATCGTCGCGCTGAACAGCAGCGTCTGCCGGTAGCGCGGCAGCTCACCCACGATCCGGTTGATCTGCGGCGCGAAGCCCATGTCCAGCATCCGGTCCGCCTCGTCGAGCACGAAGATCTTCACGTCCTTGAGCGTCACGATCCGCTGGTCCATCAGGTCCATCAGCCGCCCCGGCGTCGCGACCAGAATGTCCACGCCCCGATGGATCGCCTTCACCTGGTGGAACTGCGACACCCCGCCGAAGATCACCGTGTGCGAGAGCCCCGCGTGCCGGCCGTAGGTCGCGAACGACTCCCCGATCTGCGCCGCCAGCTCGCGCGTCGGCGACAGGAGCAGCGCCCGCGGATGCGCCGGCCCCCGGCGCGTCTTGTCCACCGGCATCTCCTGGAGCCGCTGGATGATCGGCAGCGCGAACGCGGCCGTTTTCCCCGTCCCCGTCTGGGCGCACCCCAGCACATCCTTCCCCTCCAGGATCGGCGGGATCGCCTTCGCCTGGATCGGCGTCGGGGTGTGGTACCCCTGCTCGGCAAGGGCCTTCAGAATCGTTTCGTTGAGCTTGAGAGACTTGAACGCCATGACAACTCCAACTCCTCCCCGGAAAAGCGGGGTGGCACCGGCAGCTCGCTGCCAGCGGTGCGCGCAGAGAGCGCACAAAGGTCTTCGGGCTTCCTTGCACCAAATCGGTTGGAGCACGTGGGCCGTACTGGGTGGTACGTTCATCCTGGCGAATCGCCACGAGGGATGAACGCTGCCAGCAGATTCCCAGTCTTTGGCCGTCCTTCCACGCGTGTGCACGCGGAGGACGAGTCTGAGGCCACCGGCGATCGACGGCAAGCGTAGGCGAGCAACAGCATGGAAAGCCGAAGCGTTTCGAGTTCTCTCGAAATGCCCAAGTCGCGCCCTCTCACCATGGGGTCCGTGACAGCTGCAACCTCTCCCGCCACCCCACCGTAGCCTCCCACGTCGCTCGACACCCGGTGCCTCATGCGCGCTCAGCGAAGTCGAATCCGGTTCCAGGAAATTGCCGCTTGCGAAAAACGATGCCGAACTCTCGCGCTCAGACTCCGCAGAATGTCCCCCGCCGAACCGGGTTTACGCTCATCGAGCTGCTGGTCGTCATCGCCATCATCGCCCTGCTCATCTCGATCCTTCTCCCCGCCCTCGGCGCGGCACGCCGCGCCGCCCGCGCCGCGCGCTGCCACGCCAACGTGGCGCAGCTCATGACGTCTTTCTTCGCCTACGCCACCGACGCCCGCGGCTCTCTCGCCGCGTTCAGTTGGCAGCCCGGCGTCCCCATGAGCACCTTCGCCGACCTCAACGCCTCGACCAACGCCACCGACGCCCACTGCAACCAGGCCGCCGACATCATCCGCCGCGTGACCGGCTACAACCAGCCCAAGTTCGACGGTCGCATCATGGACCGGAACTTCACCCACCTCGTCCTTGCCGACGGCGGCTATTTCGGGTCCGGGGTTCTTCCCGTCCCCGGCGTGGTCTGCCCCGAAGACCGCTACGCGGAGCTCTGGTCGCGAACCCAACCCGAGAACATCGAAAACCTCGTCGCCGCCCAGCAGGCCCCCCTCGACGGCACCGCCCAATACCGCGAAACCCTTCCCAACTGGTCCAGCTACCAGCTCGTCCCCGCCGTCTGGTCCTCGGATCGCCCAGACGAGATGGTCACGCAGGCCGAGATGGACTACCGCCTCTACAACAGCATCGACACCACCCGACTGCTCACCCACCGGGTCGACGACATCGCCTTCCCGTCCCAGAAGGTCGTTTACTTCGATCTGTTCGACCGCCACACGGCCAAGCGGCCGCAGTTCTTTGGCTATCTCGACTCTGCCCAGCCCCTCTCCTTCGGCGACGGCTCCGTGCGCGTCAAGCGCACCCGAGACTCAAACCGCGGCTGGGACCCCCGCAACCCGACCAGCCTCAGCGCGGTCACGCTCTATGTCTACCGCGTCATGCAGTTTGACGATCCGCCGCCCCGCTCCGGCACCGCCTTCGGCGATCTGCTCGATGGTCGCTACCGCTGGACGCGCTGGGGCCTCCGCGGCATCGACTTCGGATCTCCCGAACCCAGAACGCGCCCGTGAGGTCGGCGGCCTTGTCCCGACCGACGACCGATGTTCGATCCCCGGCGGCTCCCGCCGGTCCATTGCGTGAACGAGCACCCGGGGCCCGTCGTCCCCGGGGTCGTTCCAAGTCTCTCGTCCCCTTGATTCCAGGAGGTATCTGTACCATGCGTAACTCCCACGCCCTGCTCTGCGGAGCCGCGGCCACGATGTGCTGCGGCGCCGTCGCGCTCGCCGACCACTGCGACCTGCAATACAACTTCTCGCTCGGCACGCCCGGCCCCGCCGTCACCGACACGTTCTTCACCCCCTA
>DASZWV010000280.1:0-6767 GCA_035546115.1 Phycisphaerales bacterium | reverse complement strand
CACCGTGAAGCCGTACGCCGCGGCCATCGTCCCGCCCGCCCACGCGCTGTTGGTCACGTACACCGAGAGGGCCGTCGCGAACACCTGCGCCTCCAGGTTGGTCGCCGAGCTGTTCGCGCGGGAGATGAACGTGGACGCGATCTGCGAGTTGGTCTTGCCCAGCAGGTTGAACGAGCCGGCGCCCGCGCCGAACAGGTTCGGGAACCTGTCGCCCAGCCACAGCCCGAGCTGCACCGCCGCCGAGCCGCCGTTGAGCGACTTGATGAGGTTCTGCCCCGCCGTGGAGGTCCAGAAGCTCACCGCCGCGGTATCGTTCTTGCCCACCGTGTCGCTCGAAGGACGCTCGGCGAAGTTGTACCCGGCGCCGTCCGCGTTGACACCGAGCGAGATGTTCGAGACGTAGTCCGATCCGAGCGTGCCGCCGAGGGTGCCCACGGAGTCGCGCCCGTCGGCATAGCCCGAGGGCTGCGTCTCGGTGATCTTGTAGACGAACCCGGACTTCAGGTTGCCCACGACGTACCGGCCGCTGGCATCGGTAAACCGGGCCACGCTCTTGCTCACGCCGTGGTCCACCCAGCTCACGGTGATCCTGGCGCCCTCGATGGGCGCCTCGTTGTTGTCGAACAACCCGTCGTTGTCCGAGTCCAGCCAGACGGAGCCCGAGAGCGTGGAGGCGTTCGAGATCGGCGCCGTGGTGCCTCCGTTGTCGGCCGAGATGAGCCGGCCCTGGGCCGAGTAGAAGATGTTCGAGTTCGCCGGGCCGAGATGATCGATCGCTGCGCCGCAGATGAAGTCGATCTGGTAGTAGGTGTCGGGGATGTGCACCGAGAGCTGGTACGTGCCGGGCCCGAAGACGCCCGTGTCGATGTCGTAGATCTCCTGCTGCGAGGCGTGGGTCGCATCGAAGTACGAGTCCGGCGCGGTGTACGAGACCAGCGTGAACGGGTGCGGGCTCGAGCCCGCCCGGATCGTGAACGTGACGGTGATGATGTCGCTCTGGTGCGTGTTGCCGCGCAGGTCGGTGAAGAAGCACGTCCCGTTGGCGTCGAAGCTCACGCCGGTGATCTCGTCGAGGTCGCACATCTCCGCGTTGGCGAAGTTGTTGCCCGAGGAGACCTGGCCCAGGCCGACCGTGA
The DNA here is from genome assembly GCA_035546115.1 of Phycisphaerales bacterium. Classification (GTDB taxonomy): domain Bacteria; phylum Planctomycetota; class Phycisphaerae; order Phycisphaerales; family UBA1924; genus UBA4658. Next base: position 5,631 of record DASZWV010000280.1, on the reverse strand, counting down.
CGCTGTAGCTGTCGGTCAGGGCGGGGAACGTCCGCACCATGCCCGCGGGGACGACCTCGCGGATGGTGTACGTGCCGCCGGTCAGGTTGTCGAACGTGTACGTTCCGTCCGAGCCCGTCACCGTGGATCGCTCGCCGCTGTCCAGGCGGCCGTTGTTGTTGGCGTCGATGTAGATCGTCGTGCCCGAGAGGCCGGTGTCGTCGGCGCTCAGGCCGTTGCCCGTGACGTCGAGGAACTTGGTGCCGGTGATCCTGCCGCCCAGGGCGTTGGCCCAGTTCTTGCCCGTGGCGTTCTGGCCGGAGACGAGCGTCACGACGTAGCTGTCCGCGGCGGGCGCCGTGCGGAAGTAGCCCGCGGGGGAGATCTCACGGATGACGTACGTGCCGGGGAGCAGGTTGCCGAAGCTGTACGAGCCGTCGGCGGCGGTGGTGGTGAAGGGCTCGCCCGCGTTCAGCGAGCCGTTGTTGTTCAGGTCGATGTAGATGGTCGTCCCGGCCAGGGGCGTGTCGTCGGAGGTCAGGCCGTTGCCGGTGAGGTCCTTGTACTTGGTTCCCGAGATGCCGCCGTACTGCGTGTTCGCGAAGTCCTTGTTCGTGGCGTTGTCGCCGGAGTTCAGCGTGACGCTGTACGAGCCGCTCGCGGGCGCCGTGCCCACCCAGCCGGACTGCACGACCTCGCGCACGACGTACGTGCCGGGCATGAGGCCCGTGAAGGAATAGCTGCCGTCGGGGGCGGTCGTGGTCGTCGGCTCGCCGCCGTCGAGCGAGCCGCTGTTGTTCGAGTCGATGTAGATCGTCACGCCGGCGAGGCCGGTGTCGTCGGCGGTGATGCCGTTGGCCGTGAGGTCCTGGTACTTCCTGCCGGAGATGCTGACCAGCTGGGTGTTGGCGAAGTCGTTGCCCGCGGCGTTCTGGCCGGGCGTGACGGAGGCCATGTAGTAGCCGACCGGGTTCGGCGCTGTTCGCTCGAAGCCACCGGGCACGACCTCCTCGATCTTGTACGTGCCGGCGCGCAGGCCGGTGAACGTGAAGGACCCGTCGGGGCCGGTGGTCGTGGTGGGCTCGCCCGGATCGAGAGAGCCGTTCTCGTTGGAATCGATGAAGACCGTCACGCCCGCGAGCGGCGAATCGTCGGGCGTGATGCCGTCGCCCGTGCGGTCGTTGTACTTGAAGCCCGAGATCGAGCCGAACAGGGCGTTGTCGAAGTCCCGGCCCGAGACCTGCTGGTCCTGGCCGACTGTCACCGAGTAGAGGCCAGCCGAGGGGCCCGTCTGGTAGGTGCCCGCGGGCACGACCTCGCGCACGACGTAGTCGCCGGGATACAGGTCCTGGAAGGAGTACGTGCCGTCGGACGCGGTCGTGGTGAACTGCTCGCCCGAGTCGAGCGAGCCGTTGTTGTTGGCGTCGAGGTAGATGGTCGCGCCCGAGAGGGGCGTGTCGTCGGCCGAGAGGCCGTCGCCGGTGGCGTCGAGGAACTTGGCGCCGCTGATGCCGCCGAGGCAGATGTGGCCGAAGTTGTAGTCTGTGGCGTTGACGCCCGCGCCGAGGGAGATGGATCCGATGTTGTCGGAATCAACAACCACGCCGCCGGCGGTGCCGAGGGTCGTCGCGCCGTCGACGGTGTGGGCCGGGTCGGTCTGGCTGATGGCGTAGGTGCCGGGCCGCAGGTTGGCGAACGAGTAGGTGCCGTCGGGCGCGGTGAACGTGGAGAGGTTCACGGCCTGTCCGGCGTTGTTGGTGCCGGTGAGGGAGATCGCGACGCCGTCGTGGCCGAGGTCGCCGGGGGTCAGCGAGTTGCTGAAGTCGATGTCGCAGTAGACGTTGCCGGCGATGCTCGAAACGGCGGGCGGGTTGATCGGGGCGATGGTGCCCTTGGCGCCGCCGGAGAAGTCCGAGTCGAACAGCCCGACGAAGTCGGAGTGCTCGCTGGTCATGGTGATGCCGATGTCCTTGCCGGCGGGCCAGGAGGCGAGCAGGGCGCCGCCGGTGGGCACGAAGCGGAAGTCGAACGAGTCGGTCGGGCCGCCGCTGTCGAGGTATCCGAAGGCGTAGATCTCGCCGGTGAGGAGCACGCCGGTGGTCTCGCCGGGGTCGGCGATGCCGTTGGAGTTGGCGTCGATGGTGCCCTGGAGCAGGAAGTCGTCGCCCGAGACCCCGCCGAGGAGCGAGCCGTCGGCGCCGATGCGGGCGTGGATCTGCACATCGCCGTGCCCGTCCGGAGCCGTCATGGGCAGGATGGAGACGGGAGCGGTGACGGCCGAGAAGCGGATCGAGGTCGGGGTGGCCAGGACGTCGTAGGCGTTGGCCGCGGCGTTGAACGTCTCGGCGCCCGTGACGTCGTAGGCGATGCGCGGGAACTGGGTGATCGTCACGCCCGAGAGGGCGAGCACCTCGCGCTTCTCGAGCTGCTCGAGCGGGCTGAAGGCCGATCGATCGAGGAGGCTTCGGGGAGAGACGCGGGCGCGGCGATTGCGGCCAGAAGAGAGAAGACGCATGCGTTCGGCTCCTGTGGTCCGGTGCGGCGATCGGGGGCGCCCCGGCTACGAATCGACTTGATCGGGAACGGCCCGGCCCCGAGTGGGCCGAGCGTGCGAGCTGAGGTTGGGTGCGAGTCCGGGAGGGCGCCTTAGCGCCGGCGACGCCCCGCGGCCAGGGCGAGGCAACACGCGCCGAGGGCCGCGGCGCCCGGGGCCGGGATGAGGAAGCTGTCGGAGCGGCCGTCCGCCGTTGCGAGGTTGTCGAAGCTCAAGGCGAAGCCGGCGAAGGAGAGCGTGTCGTCCGAAAGGATGACGCCGGTGGGAACGTGTCCGGTGTTGATCGATCCGCCGCTGCCCACGCCGCTGAAGATGAACTCCAGCTTGCCGGGGCTGCTCCCGAACTGGTCGATCGAGACGGCCGAGTCGAGCAGGACGTTGGTCCCGCCGTAGTCGCCGAAGATCGAGAGCGAGCCGGCGCCGGTGAACGAGCCGTCGTTGAGGATCTCGGCGGTCAGGTGCCAGACGCGGTTGTTCAGGCTCACGGAGGGGGACACGTAGTCGAGCTGAAAGTTCTGCGTGAAACCGTCCGCGGACAGCAGGTGCGAGCTCGCATCGTACGTGATGGAAATAAACGCGCTGAACGCGTCCGGGCGACCCTGTGTGAGGTTGAGCGGCGTTGCGGCTGCGACTGCGGCGGACCCGGCGATGGCGGCCCCTGCCACGATGGAGCGAAGCATAAAACTCTCTCTTGAGATTCCCCGACGGTCGTTATCGAACCGCGGAGAGTCTGACACACCTCCCGCGGTTTGGCAAGCACAATCCGGGGGTTTTCTATCCGGACGCCACCCGAACGACTGTCGCTTTGGTCTTCATGGGCCGGCGGGAGCCGCATCCTTGAACGAGTGTTGCATGCCGGGTGTTCTGATGCGACGGGTTCAGGGCCGCATGGGAACCGGCACGAACGCGTAAACTCGGGTATGGCGATGCGGTTCATGTTTCGCTCGTTGGTCGTGCTGATGGCGGTCTGCCCGGGTCCCGCGGCCCTGGCCGACCGACCCGCGATCGAGCAGGTGCTCGGCCAGATGTCGAGCGCGGCCGCGGCGGCCGACGCCGAGGGCTACCTCTCTCATGTAAGCCACGCCGACCCGATCTTCTTCAAGGAGCAATCGAACTGGGCCAAGGACCTGAAGCGCAAACCGCCCGCCGGCGTGACGTTCACGATCGGCGAGGCCCGGGACGACGACGCGGCGCCCGAGTTCGGCGATTGCGTTGCCAGGTTCGAGATGGTGACAACCTGGTCGATGCCGACCTCGGACGGGTCGGAGCCTCGTGCGCGTGACGTGTCGTACCCCGTCAGGTTCGTTCTCGAGGGCGGCAACTGGTTGTACGCGGGCGAGGACTGGCTCGTGCTCGAGGGCGGCAACGAGGATGCGGGCGGCCACGCCGGCAATCCTGGCGCTGGCACGCCCTCCGTGGATTCGCCGCCGAAGGGTGCGTCCGAGCCCGCCGAGAGCGATCGGCCCGCGCCGCGCCCGCGCGACGAGCGCTTCCAGGGCTCGGCTTCCCGGGCGGAGCCGGAGACCGCCGCGCACGCGCACCACAACCCGCTCGAGCGCACGGCCCGGGTGAAGTACTTCCCCGGTTACGAGGAGGTCGCGAGGCGCATCGTGCAGGTCCTTCCGGAGGTCCGCGACCACGTCGACGAGGGATTCGGCGAGCGCATCCCACGCGCCCAGGAAGTGAAGATCTATCCCTCCATGCGCCACCTGCAGGAGTCGATCTACCTCTCGTATGTCGACGGCCTCTCGGGCTGGAACGAGCCGGGAGAATCGATCAAGATCCTGACGCGCCCGACGACCAGCGCCAGGGCGCTGCGCTCGCTGCTCGCGCACGAGTACGGGCACGTGGCGACCTTTGCGCTCGGCCCGAAGGCCAACGACATGCCGTGGTGGATCCTCGAGGGCGTCGCCGAGCTCGCGGCCGAGCGATACGTCGGCAACGGGTCGGGCCACAACGCCGAGGCGATGGTGATCATGTGGCACAACGCCGGGAGACTCTCCCCCTGGGATGATCTCGCCGACTTCCACAAGGTGCAGGAGAGCGCCGAGCGCGACCTGCAGGGCAAGGTCTACAAGCAGGGCCAGCACATGCTCATGTTCATCTCCGACACGTTCGGGCGCGACGCCCGGACCGCGTGGCTGCGCGAGATGGCCAACGGCAGGTCCGTCGATGAGGCGAGCCGCGATGCGCTCAAGATGCCCTTCGCCGAGGTGGACACCAAGTGGCGCGCGGCCGTGGACGCCCTGGCCGCGAAGGCCGCGGCGGAGAAGCTCGCGAAGGAATCGGAACCGCCGCGGGACAAGAGCAAGCCCTCGACCACGCCGAAGCCGAAGGGCTGAACGGGCCGGACCCGCTCACTCCTCGCCGTGAGATTCGGCCTTCGCCGGCTGCTGCGCGGGCGCCGAAGTGGCGCCCCGCCGGGAGCGCGTCTCGCCCTTGCGTCCCTCGCCGTCGGCGGGCCTTCGCTCCCGCGTCGGGGAAGCCTGCTTGCCCTCGCCGTGCTCGCCCTCCGCGCCCTTGTGCTCGTCCTTCGCGTCGTGCCCGGACTTGGCGGCGGGTTCGGGCTCGGATCGCGCGGGCGCCCGCACGCCGTGCGCGGGCGTCGTGTCGTCGTAGAGCGCCTGGCCGGGGGTGACGGGTTGAAGGTCCTTGGCGCGGATGAAGTGCGGCATCCCCCACGCGCAGGCGGCGCAGAACATCGTCAGGATGGCGCAGTACGCGATGGTCTGGCGCGCCGACTCGCCGAGGCGCTCGTGGAGTTCGGCAAGCGGGCGAAGCGGCCCGGCCAGTTTGGCCGCAAGCACGGCCAGTTTGCTGGGGCCCGCCGGCTGAGGTTCGGACTCCACGGGCCGCTCGCGCACGACGACCTCGACGGCGCGGGGCGCGGGAGCGGGCTCGGGGGCGGCCGCGGGTTCCGGCGCGGGCGCCGGCGCCTGCCGGGGCGCGGGCTGAGACGTGGGAGCCGGGGCGGGCGCGGGTTTCGCGCCGATCGGCGCAACGGGCGCGGGCGCAGGGCGTGGAGCCGGCTCGGGCGAAAGGTCCGCCTGCGCTTCGGCGAGGAGCCGGTCGGCGTCGGAGGCGATCGCCTCATCCAA
>DASZWV010000279.1:0-1570 GCA_035546115.1 Phycisphaerales bacterium | reverse complement strand
CACTGCCGCAACAAGCACGGGGCCCTGCTCAAGGGGCTGCTGTTCTGCAAGCCCTGCGGATCGGCCATGGTCCACGCGTACACGATCAAGAGCAAGGCACGGCGCTACCGGTACTACGTCTGCGGCGTCGCCCAGAAGCGGGGGAGGGACGCTTGCCCGACCAGGTCCATCCCCGCCGACCAGATCGAATCGCTCATCCTCGGCCAGATCCGCCGCCTCGGGACCGATCCGGAACTCCTCTCCCGCACGCTCGAGCACGCACGCCGCCTGGCGGGAGAGCAAGGCCACGACAAGGAGACGATCTGCAAGGAGGCCGTGGACACAGCCCTCGGCGAGTTCGAGCGGCTCTGGGCTTGCCTGAGCCCCGCCGAGCAGGCACGCCTGGTCCGGCTGGTGGTCCGCCGCGTCGATTACGACCCGCAGGCCGGCAACGTCGCCGTCGGTCTGCACCCATTGGGCCTCGCGCGGCTGCACGAGATCGCCCGACCCACGGAGACGACCACGCATGCTTGACGCGTACACCATCGACATCCCCGTGCACCTCGCCCGCGCGCCGTCGGGGGCCGTGGCGCTGCGCCAGGGTCCCCGCCCCGAGCCGGTCCCGCCGCCGGTGCGGATCCCGCGCATCGCGCGGCTCCTGGCCCTGGCGCTGCGGTTCGAGGGGCTGGTGCGAAGGGGCGAGGTCGATGGCTACGCCGATCTGGCCCGGCTGGGGCACGTGACCCGCGCCCGCATCAGCCAGATCATGGACCTGGTCAACCTGGCGCCCGACATCGTCGAGGAGATCCTGTTCATGACCGTCGCCGGCGCCGAGCGCGATCCGTTCACCGAGCGGGACCTCCGGTCGATCGTCCGGCACGCCGACTGGGCACGGCAGCGCGAGGTGTGGCGTGCGATGGTGACGGAGCGTCCAGCAAGCGCTGGGATCTGAGCGTCGGCGGAACGCTCCTGGCCCACGGTCTCCCTGCACTTGACCAACGGCTCGACCACCACCGGACCGTTGCTTGACCAGTACAGGCGGTCCCGCGCGGCGCGGGCCATGTAGGATTCTGGGCGGCTCGGGTAAGGGTGAGGGGGAAGGACGAATACATCATGCGCCTTCAAATCGCGGAGCCCAGAGACCAACTGATCCTGAGCACGTTTAGGCTCACAGCCCAGAACGCCGGAGGAAGTATCTGGAGTGGGTCGGGGTTCGTCGCGCGTAACCACATCGGTGGGAAAGGCTCCGAGTACTTTCTCGTCACGAACAGGCATCTGCTGAGCACCGCAATCGCGGTGGAGTGTCAGATGGCGAAGTACGCTCAGTCGGGCCCAGACTATCGTTTTCTGAGCGGACGGAAGGACATTGATGCGTCGCCCCACCCGGCGAAGGGGTGGTTTTGCCATCCAAAGGCCGATGTAGCGGTCTTTCGGCTAGGCCCGCACGAGCGATGCAACGACCCCGATGACGGCACGTTCAAGTACGCGGTGATCTCGACAAGCTCATTTGCCCCGACCGCCACGGCCATCAGCCTCGGTGAGGATGTGTTGTTTGTTGGATATCCCGATGGCCTCATTGACCCAGCAAGTG
>DASZWV010000278.1:0-10615 GCA_035546115.1 Phycisphaerales bacterium | reverse complement strand
CCGCACCCCCGGGCACGCCAGCGGGCTCGCTCTCCGCCGCGTTCTCGGCGATCGGTCGTCTCGCGATCTCGCCGCTTGCTCCGCGAAACCGCATCGCCGTCGTCTCGGCCCGCGGCCGTCCGGGCTCGTGGTTTCGTGGCTCGACGCAGGTCCAGATCGTGAACGAGGGCCGGGGGTCGTTCATCGTCCGTCCCGGCGCGCCCATCGCATGCGCCGCCCGGGCGCTCGGCACGCTCGTGGGAGGGCTGGTTCTGTCGCTCCGCCTCGCCGCGGCGCCCGTCGCACCGGCGCTGGTTCCGCCGGCCCCGGCGAGCAGGCGCCGCACGCCGGTCGATGACGGGGCAGCGCCCTTCGCATCGCCGGGGCCCGAAGCCCAGAGCCCCGCCCCGGGCACGCTCGCCATCGTCGTTCTGTCCTACAACCGCTACGCGGCCCTTGAGCGGACGCTGAACGCTCTGGGCTCGTTCTCTTCGCTGAAGGGCGCCGAGGTGCTGGTCGTTGACAACGGCTCGACCGACGGCACGCCCGCAAGGCTGGCCGCGGAGTTCCCGCAGGTCCGTCTCCTCGCGCTCGAGAAGAACATCGGCGTCGCGGCGTTCAATCGCGCCGCCGAGCACTGCGCCGCGGACTACCTGCTGATCCTCGACGACGACGCCGTTCCCGACGAGGCCGCACTCCACTCCGCGATCGGCCTGCTCGGCCGCCGGCCCGGCCTTGGCGCGGTGACGCTCCACCCGCGGCATCCGGCCACGGGGCAGAGCGAATGGCGCTTCGCCGCGAGCGTCGATCCCGCGAGGGGGCGCGACGATTGGCCGGTCATGGGATGCGCCAATCTCGTCCGGCGTGACGCGTGGACCCGCGCGGGCGGCTACGCGGAGTCGTTCTTTCTCTACCGCAACGACACGGACCTCGCCCTGAAGATCCTGGCCCTCGGCATGGGCGTGCACTTCAACCCGGCGTGGGTCGCCTGGCACGACTCGCCCGCGGCCGCGAAGAAGTCGTCGCGATGGCACCGCCTTGCCACGCGGAACTGGGTGTGGCTGGCTCGCCGGCATTGCGGAGCCGGACTGCGAGCGAGTGTCAGCGGAGTTTTTGGCGCGCTCTTCGGCTGGCTGTGGGCGCACCGGCTCGCCGGGCTGAGTGTGCCGCGTCACCTCGCGACGATCCAGGGCCTATGGGAGGGCCTCGCGAAGCGGCCCGCTCCCGCGCCGCCCACGAGCGGGGCGCCCTGGCGATCCCTGCTCCGCCTGCGCCTCGGCAGGTCCGAGAAGTAGCCCGCCCGCACAGACCGTCGTGTTCCGCGGCAATCTCCCGGCCGTGCGTGCGCGCTCATAACCCGCGGCGCGCCGAATAACGATGATCCCATAAGCCATGGCGCGCACCCACACACGTTCGAACGTCCCGTTCCGGTTCGAGGCTCTCGAGCCCCGCACGCTCCTCGCCTATTCCGGCGCCGAGGTCGAGCTCGCCGAGCTCATCAACCGCGCCCGCGCGAACCCCGGCGCGGAGGCCGCGCGGCTCTCGCTCGATCTCACCGTGGGGCTGACGACCGCCGAGCAGGCCCTGCTGGCTCCGCACGAGCCGCTGGCCCTGAGCGATGCGCTGGCGCAATCCGCCCGCGCGCACGCGCTGGACATGGCCACGCGCAACTTCTTCGACCACACCAACCCCGACGGCCTCTCGCCCACCAACCGCGCGGCCAACGCCGGATACGCCGGCACGGCGGGCGAGAACATCGGCGCGGGATACCCGACCATCGCCGCGCTCTACCAGTTCTGGATGAGCTCGCCGAACGAGCGCCGCAACATCCTGTCGCTCTACACGAACTTCGACTCGACGTACCACTACGACGAGATCGGCATCGGCCTCGCCCTGAACGTGTCCGGCGCGTTCTACTCGAGCTACTACGTCGCCGACTTCGGCAATCCGGCCAGCCACGTCACGCGCCTGCTCGGCGTGGTCTTCGACGACGCCGACGGCAGCGGCATGTACAACGCCGGCGAGGGCCTTGCGAGCATCCGCATCGATGTCTTCGCGGGCTCGAGCGCGGCCGGCTCGCCCGTCGCCACCTACACCACCGACGCCTCGGGCTACTACCAGACCCAGCTCGCGAGCGGCTCGTACACCGTGATGTTCACCCGTCTCTCGGACAACTACTCGGTCACCAAGCCCGCCGTCGTCGCCGGCCAGAACCTCGAGGTGACCACCAAGGCCTCCGAGTTCATGCCCCCGCCCCCGCCCCCGGACGACTACGCCGGCAGCGGCGAGTGGCCGCTGGCCGCGGCGGTCACGCTCGACAACACCGGGGCGGGCGACATCTCCGGAGCGCTGCAGGCGCCCGGGGATTCCGACCTGTTCGTGTTCACCGCGCCGGTCGGCGGATCGACGACGATCACCGGCACGCCGGCCTCCGGCGCGTTCAACGCGCGCCTGCGGATCTACAACGGCTCGCAGTCCTTGCTCACGCTCGCGCTTCCCGACTCCGCGACGGGGGCGGCCGCCGCGCAGATCACGCTTCGCGCCGGGGCCCGCTACTACATCCTCATCGACGCGGGGGCGACGAGCGATCTGACAGGCGGCTACACCATCCACATCGACGCGCCGGCCGTGGGAAGCGGCCCGAGCGTCGGCCCGGAGTATCTCGTCGGCGATGGCCTCCCGGTCGCCACGACCTACTACGGCGTCAAGCCCGTCGTCTCGTTCCTCAACCAGCAGGGTCGGCCGATCGTCGCGATCCGCAGCTCGCTCGGCACGTGGTCGTGGTACACCGACCTGGTCGCGGCCACCGGCTCACCGGAGGTCAACGCGAACGCCAACATCCCGACGTGGATCGATCCGAGCGACAACCTGCTCTACGCGGCCGTCGCCTCGCCCGGGGGCATGCTCCTGTTCCGGCGGGCCGCCAACGGCGACTGGTCGTATCGCAACCTGACCGACGAGATCCACGTCTCGCGACCGATCGTCTCGCAGATCACCACGTTCGTGAACCCGGCGGGCCTCCGGCAGATCTCCGGCCTGGATGCGGATGGGCACCTGGTCACGTACTGGATGACCGGGCAGATGTGGCCGCAGGGGTGGCGGTACTACTTCCACGACCTCTCGACGCGCGACCTGGTGTACAACAACCACCCGCAGCCGGCGCTCTCGGCGAGCGAGCCGATCATGTCGTACGCGACGAGCGTGGACACCGTCAACATCGTCGCGAAGACCGATGCGGGCGCGGTCATCCTCTTCTATCGCCCCTCGGGCGGCCTCGGCCAGAGCCTGTGGAACTGGGCGAACCTGACGCGCATCACCGGCGCACCGGCGTTCGTCGGCGAGATCACGGCGAGAGAGACGTCCACCGGCGCGGTGAACATCAGCGGCACGGATGCGAGCGGAAACCTCTGGATGATTACCTGGCGCGCCGGCCAGGGGTGGCGCGCTGCGAATCTGGCGACGAGCGCGGGCGGGGGCGCCGCGCCGAGCATCGTCGCCGGGTCGATCACGTCGTGGGCCGATGCGTCCGGGAACGGGTACGCGGCCGCGCTGACGACCGGCGGGGATGTCCTGATCTATCGCTTCACGGTGGTCAACGGGCAGAACACGTGGACGCTCATGAGCCTGTCGGCATCGGGCTTCGGCGGGCTGCTGCCGACGGGCCCGCTGCGGGCGACCTCGCTCGCGAACGGGGCGGTGCTGATCACGGCCTGCACGAGCGACGGAGAGGCGATGCGGCTGACGTACACGCCGGGGCAGACGTGGAGCACGGAGAACATCTCCGATCTGCTGGCGCCGTGAAAGTCTGACCGCTATTCCACAAACCGCCGCACGCACACCGTGTCGTTCTGGCCGCCGAAGCCGAACGAGTTGCTCAGGCACACATCCACGCGGCTTTTGCCGTCCGGGCCGCGGCAGTCGCGCGGGGCGTTGGGGATGTGGTCCAGGTCGCACTCCGGGTCGGGGTGGGTCAGGTTCATCGTCGGCGGCAGCCAGCCGGTGCGGATCGCCTGCACGCAGGTGATGAGCTCCACCGCGCCCGCGGCCTGGATCAGGTGGCCGAGCATCGACTTCACGCTCGAGAACGGGACCTTCGGCGCGAGCGGCCCGAAGACGAGCTTCACGGCCTTGGTCTCGATCGAGTCGTTCTCCGTGGTGCCCGTGCCGTGGGCCGAGATGTAGTGCACGGGGGCGCGGCCATCGGCCAGCGTCTCGCGCGGGTTGATGCCCGCCTGGCGGCAGGCCGCGAGCATCGCGCCGGCGCCGCCCTTGCCGTCGGGCTGGATGTCGGTGATGCGGAAGGCGTCGGCCGTCGAGCCGTAGCCGGCGATCTCGCAGAGGATCCGGGCCCCGCGGGCCCGGGCGTGCTCGAGCGTCTCGAGCACGACGACGCCCGCGCCCTCGCCCATGACGAAGCCGTCGCGGGTGGCGTCGAACGGTCGGGGCGCGTGAGCCGGGTCGTCGTTGCGGCGGCTCATGGCGGTGAGCCGGATGAAGCCGGTCATGCCGAGCGGGTGGATCATGCTGTGCGCCCCGCCGGCGAGCATGACGTCCGCATCGCCGTGGCGCAGGATCTCGGACGCCTCGCCGACGGCCTGCGTGCTGGCGGCGCACGCGGTCATGCAGTTGCTCGAGGGGCCGTGGCACCCCATCGCCTCGGCGACGTGCCCGAGGGTCATCTGCGGCTCCTGCTCGATCTCGTTGACGGGCGTCATGCACGCGTAGGCCTTTTTCGCCCAGCGCGCCGCATCGAACGCCCCGCGCCCGCCGTGGGCCGCCTCGTCCCAGCCGGCGACGTTGGCCGCGGCGTAGTTGTCGAAGTCGAGCGTGCCCTCGCCCGCGCCGAAGTAGAGGCCGAAGCGCCGGCGGTTGAGCTTGCCGCTCGCGCCGAGGGTGTCCAGGCCGGCCTGCCGGCAGGCCTGGGCCGCGGCGCCGAGGGCGAAGCGGGTGGAGAGCCCGGCATCGGCGTGCTCGGCGAGCTTGTCCTTGCTGAGGAAGTTCGCGAGGTCGAAGCCCTTGACCTCGGCGGCGAAGTTGGTCTTGAAGGTGGAGGCGTCGAAGTGCGAGACGCGTCCCACGCCGGAGTCGCCCTTGAGGAGGCGGTTCCAGACGGTGTCGACGTCGTGGCCGAGCGGGGTGACCCAGCCCATGCCTGTCATGACTACGCGGTGGGGCATGGGGGACTATAGAAATGTACGATGTGGGATGTGGGATGTACGAGGCAGAATGGGGAACGCCGAGCAAATGAACAGCCCTGCACGAGCGAGCGCCGCGTGTGCCTGAAGGCGTTACCAGGAAGAAGCCCGTTGAAACGGGCTGGCCGAGACAGCCGGACGAAGAGAGATTGGCGAGTGCCCTACCCAACGCTGAAGCGTTGGGCTATGAGCGGGCAAGGCCCGTGAATGGGCCTGAAACCAAAGACACACGGGTCGGGAGACCCGTGCCACTGAGGCGACCGAGGCACACGGGTCGGGAGACCCGTGCCACGCCCGTGCCACGTCAGGACGAGTCGGGGGTGGTTTGTTTGGGGCCTATTTCGATGCCGGCGATTTGCCAGAGGTCTGCGATTCCGTTGCCGGCGTTGATGAGCCGGAGCTGGACGGTGCGGTGGTGGTCGGGCCAGTGGAGGGTGACGCGATGGGTTCGTTCGTGGCCCGGGGGATGGGCTTTGTGCCCGGCCCAGGCCGCGGGGAGGTTGGGATCGGGCTCGGTGGTGTGGAGGATGGCGCAGGAGAAGTTGGTGAGGTTGGCGTCTTCGCCCGGGGCTTCGAGGTAATCGGCGAGGGCTTCGCGCTGTACGGCGGGCTCGAGCTTGTTGGCTTCGTGCTTGTGGCGGAAGAGGGTGGCGAGGCCGGCGTTGGGCGTGGGGTTGTGGTTGTCCTGGAGGCGGGTGAGGAGGCGGATGAGCGTCTCTTGCGCGGGGCGGCAGAACCTGGGGAACTCGGGGTCCGGGAGCGGGGCGCGCGGGGGCGCGGCGTCTTCGTCGAGGTCTTCGTCTTCGTCGAGGTCGAGAGTGGTTGCGCCTGCGCCGGGGGTGCGGGGCCAGAAGGGGTTGCGGTTGGAGTGGCGGCGGAGGATGGCGGTGGCCGCGCGGCGCTTTTCGATGGGGTCTTCGGAGGTGTCGAGGATGTTCTCGAGGGCGGCGAGGGCTTTTTCGCGGGCCGATTGCTCGCGCTGGTGGAAGGCGAGATCGCGGAGTTCCTGGGCCGCGGCGAGGCGGGTGCGGGTGAGGGGGCTGGCGAGGATGTCGAGGATCTTGGAGAGGGGGAGGTGGAAGGCGGCGGCGAGGGCGAGAGGCGAAGGGAGATTAGGATTTGGATTACGATTAGGATCAGGACCGGAAAAGCCGGTGCCGGTGGGTGCCTCGGAATCGGTTGGGAGGGAGGCTGAGATGATGGCTTCGAGGATCTGGTCCTCGATGGGAGGGGCGATCTGGGGCTCGCTGTGGAGCATGGACTGTGGGACCCCCTTGGTGGCCGCGGTTGGGCGGTGATAGGGGGAAGTATGGCATGGGTTTGGTGGTTGGCAAGTGGATGTTTGGGTTTTGGGGGGAATTTCTATAAGTCGAGATGGTGGGGACGGTTACGGCCTCCACCACGGGCCGCATCCTCTGCGAGATTGGCACCGCCTCGCTCAAAGCCGGCGAGGTGGCGGCACGTTGCGGTGCGCGCGATGCGAGATTGGGGCACACCAAGCTCCCCCGTCGGTCATGCCGCACAAGACAACTCCAGTCCCGGGCCGCGGCCCCCGCGTGTCCGGCACCACCGCGCTCAAAGCCGGCGAGGTGGTGGCACGTGCCGTGCGCTGGGCGAGGTCGGGGCACCTGGCCCCCAGCCCGCGGGAGTGTCAGATTTCGGAGTTTGGATCCGGGATGTGCGCGGCGAGGGGGGGATGCGAAGGGTGGCGAACTGCACGAATCTGATCGACGCTCTTGATGTAGCCGCGCAGGCCCTTGAGCACGACGACACTCAGAATCGTCCCGATCGGAAATCCGAGAAGGTAAGGTACGGCCATGACGTAGATGAGAGGGGCGAGCTTGCGAACTCCTGTGAGTGTGCAGATTCCGCCGATCGTGCCGCAGATACCGACGACGGCCATACCGACGTAGAACGCGGCAGGGAGCGGAGGGCTCGGAGCGTCCGAGCGCAGGCGCAGGGTGGGGGGCGGCTCGGCCTCGGAGTATTGCGCCTTGGGCTCGCCGTTGATAGCGATGAGCGTGCCGGCGAGCGCGAGGATGAGACCGAAGAGAACGAAGAGCACTGCGACGGCTCGGATGTTGCGGTAGTTGGTGTAGTCTTCGGCGCTGAGAATCGATTTCGCTTCCGCCATTTCGTGCTCCTTTGGGCGAGAGCTTACCCACGACTTGTGTCCTGCCATCGAGATGGGCCGCAAGAATCTTGGTACTGGCGCCACTTGCCCAATGAAAAAAGCCGGTCTTTCGACCGGCTTTGTACGCACATCTGCTTTTGGGAAACGGAACGTGGGGGGCCAGAAGCTCAGGCGCTTTGCCCGCCGCCATCCTCGCCGCCGGGCTCGTGGTGTCCTTCGTCGCCGTGCCCGCCGTGCTCGCCGCCGTGGCCTTCGCCGTGCTGCTGGGTCTGGGCGAACTTGTTGGGGTTGAGGACGCGGACGAGGCCGTCCTTGAGGCGGCGCTCGGAGAAGTTGATGATGAGGCCGAGCTCGAGGTCGGCGGCGATGAGGGCGGCGCGCATGCCGGTGCGCTCGGCCGCGCCGATCTCCTTGTGCTGGGCGTAGAAGTCGGCGATGAAGCGGTTCTCGATGAGGATGTCGGCGATGCGGGTGCCGACCTGCTTGCCGCGGTAGATGACGGGGATGGCGTGGTTGGACTTGTACTGCACGCCGAGGGCGTCGAGCTCGGTCTCGATGGCCTTCTGGTAGGTGCTCTTGTCGTAGCCCGGGCCGAGGGCCTTGTGGACCTCGATGGAGGCGCCGATGAGCTTGCGGCTTGTCTCCGTCAGGGCGGGATCGAGCTCGCTGAGCGGCACGCCGCGGCCGTCCATGTCGGGCCGGCGCGGCCCGCGACCGCCGCCGCCGCCACCACCGCGCCCACCACGGCCGCGGCCGCGACCACCGCCGCCGCCGCCGCCACCATGATCGCCGTACCCGCCGCCGCCGCCACCACCACCACCACCGCCACCACCGCCACCGTACCCGCCCTCGTTGCCGTACCCGCCGCCCCCGCCACCGTAGTTCTGCTCGTTCATGATCCAAGCCCTTCGTTGTTGAAGAACTCGTAGAAAAAACCGGCTGTTCCGGCGCGGGCCTCCCAGCCCGCGCTTTGCTCGCGTGCGCCTTGGGGCACCTGCGCCGTGCTCAACCCACAGACTTCAAGACCACCGCTCCGTCCTGGCCACCCAGCGACCCGGCGCAGAGCAAAGCGTATCTCAGCTTCCGCTTCCGAGCCGCGCAGGCCCCCACGGGGAGCCCATCGATCGGGCCCGCCCCCCCGGCGTGCAGGCGTGCGGGGAGTTCCTGATTGTGGAGGGCGAGGGCGGCCGCGACCATCTGCAGGCCGCCGGCCCCCGCGACGCAGTTTCCCGCGTTCGGCTGGATGGTGATGCACCCGATTTCCGGGAGCCGCTGTGCGAAGACGGCCTTGAGGGCCCCCGCCTCCGGGCGATCCATCTCGGGAACGCCCATGGCGAGCGGCACGATGACGTCGATGTCGTCGGGCTTGATGCCCGCATCGTCCAGCGCGTTCTCGATGGCGTAGCGATAGCCCTCGTCGTTCTGGCCCTTCTTGTAGCGAGCGTCGGAGTGGCCGCCGCCGAAGCCGACGACCTCGGCGTAGGCGCGGGCCCCGCGGGCCCTGGCGGTGTCGGCGTTTTCCAGCATGACGATCGCGCCGCCCTCGCCGACGACGCCGCCGGTGGCCGCCGGATCGAACGGGCGCACGAACGCCGATCCATCCGCGGCGTCGCCGGTCCTGGCCAGCCGTCCGGCGAAGTCCAGCCGGAGCATGCCCATCGGGTTGAGCTTGCTCTCGGCCGCGCCGGAGAAGCAGACGTCCGCGCCGCCGCGCTCGATGATGCGCATGGATTCGCCGACGCTGAGCAGGCCGCTGGCCTCGGCGCAAGTGATGGTGTTGCTGGGCCCCTCGGCGCCGTGGATGATCGTGACGTGGCAGGCGAGCATGTTCGGGAGGTACTTGAGGAGCCAGAGCGGGGTAAGAGCCTCCATGCCCTTGCCGCCCTCGCCGCCCCAGGCACGCAGGGAGAACTCTCCCTCGGGGCGCGCCGTGACCATGGCCGCGGCCATCTCGTCGAGTTCGGCCGCGATCAGCCCGGCGCCGATGTTGCACCCGAGGCGATCGACCTTGTATGTGTAGTTTGCCCCGGTCTCGTCGTCGCTGTTGCCCTTGGTGATGAGGCCGGCGTCTTCGACGGCGAGCTTGGCGGCGGCGACGGCGATCTCGGTGTCGCGGGCCATGACCTTGGTCGCCTTGCGGTAGGACTTGGGGACGAAGTCGCGGGCGTCCAAGGGGGGGTCGGCGATCTCGCCGGCGACGCGGGACTCAAAGCCGGAGGGGTCAAACCGCGAGATCCGCTTGAGGCCCGAGCGTCCTTCCATGAGGGCGGACCAGAGCGCGGCGTGCCCCATGCCGAAGCAGGAGACGCAGCCGAGACCGGTGATGAGGACTCTCGCGGGCATGCGGGCATCGTAGGTCTACCACCGCTGGGGTTTGCCCGCGGGCGGCGAGCGTCGGAAGGAGTCCGCGCGCCGCGAGGATTGCACATCCGACATTGCACTTCCGAGATCTTCAAGCGGAGCGGGGGGGATTCGAACCCCCGAGACCCTTTCGGGTCTGCTCGATTTCAAGTCGAGTACTTTCAACCGCTCAGTCACCGCTCCGGGCAATGGTACTCAGCCGACCATGCCCGATGGGCGCTCACTCGGCCAAGTCGAAGCTCACCATCACGCTCGTCGGCGAGAACGGGAACTCGATCCGCGTGCGGTAGACGTCGAACTCTTCCCCGTTCCATCCCACGCGGCCGAAGACGTACTCCAGCATGCGCGTGTACCGCGGGATGTCGGGCGTGTGCGCCGAGGCCGGGCCGGCTCCCAGGTGCTCGACGCGGTGCACCGAGGCGAGGCGGTAGCGCTCGCGCCCCGCCCAGCGCAGCAGAGCCAGGCCGAACAGGTCGCCGTACACCCCCGCCCGCTGGCTCTCGGGGAGCACCAGCCCGCGCTTGACGAGCACGTCGCACACCAGCAGGGCGCTTGGCGTTCGCACGCGGGCCACGACGTCCATGGTCGTCTGATCCGCGCTTCGGTACCGATTCCCGACGCCGCGGACGATCGTGCCCGCCATGAACGTGATCGCCCCCGTTCTTCCCACCGGCCCTTCCTCGAGCTCGTTCTCGACGAAGCCGCGCTCGCCGGGCTGGCGGCGAAACTTCGGGAGGGGCATGGAGCAGAACTCGTGCAGCAGCGAGACCACCTCGGTCTCGTCGCGGGGCTCCTCGATCGGCTCCTCCTTGCCCGACGAGAGCACCGCGCCGCGATCGTCGGTCCGCATCGCCCGCCCGATCACCACCGGGGCCCCCGGGCGCACGCGCGTCAGTCCCACAAACCCGTTCACCGAGACGCCGTCCACCATCTTTCCATCCGCCGA
>DASZWV010000277.1:0-3566 GCA_035546115.1 Phycisphaerales bacterium | reverse complement strand
TGCCGGGCTACCACCACCTCGCGAGCAACGTCGGCCTCGACCGTCCCTGCGTCCTCGGCGGCTTCGGCGCCACGGCCGGGGCCAGCCTCGCCAGCGGCAACGGCTACGACTGGAACGGCCCCCACTTCGAGACCTGGGGCGAGAACATCATCGAGGGCGAGGGCAGCCTGCTGGCCGTGCGCTTCGACTCGCCCACCTCCGGCTCCGCCGTCCCCCACGAGGCGATCTTCGCCGTGAACGACTCCGGCGGCGGCCTCTTCGTCTACGGACCCGGCGGCGACCTTCAGCTCGCCGGGATCGCGATCAGCGTGATCGGGTGGGGCTCATCCCAATGGAACAACGCGGCCTTCGCCCTGAACGTCGATCTCTACCGCAACTGGATGATGCCGATCGTGGACCCGGGCGCGCCCGTCTCCTCGGCGGTCGAGGCGCCGCGGGCGATGATCGGCCTGCCCGGCCTTCCCCCGTGGCTGAACGCGAGCGCGACCGGCGTGCTGCTGCTGGCCCTCCGGCGGCGGCGGTCGTGAGCGGCGGGGCCCGGCACCCGCCCGGCTCGTTCACCCCTCCACGCGCTCGAGGCGAGCGTACTGCAACACCAGCGTCTTCGCCCCAACCTGCCGGAAGCTGATCCGCGCCCGCGCATCCTGCCCCGGCGTGATGCTCTCGATGCGCCCGAGCCCGAACTGCGGATGCCGCACCATCACGCCCACCGCCAGCGGTCGGCCGAGTGCGTCCTTCGGTCCAAGCGACCTGCCGCGCCCGCGAGCCTCGTCAGGTACGAAGCGCGGCCCATCCGATCGCCCGGCGCGGTGCCCGGCGACGCGGTCCTCCAGATCATCCCACCCCGGCTCGCTGAATCCGGCCTGATCGCTGAACGTCACGTGCGACTTGGGCAGCTCGTGCAGGAACCGGCTCTCGATCGTGCGCTCCGAGACGCCCCGGATCGTGCGATACCGGGCGCTGGTCATCAGCAACCGCTTCATGGCCCGCGTGATCCCGACGAAGCACAGCCGCCGCTCCTCCTCGAGCTCGCTCGGGTTCTCGCTCACGCGTGAGTGGGGGAGCAGCCCCTCCTCCAGCCCGATCATCGCCACGCCCGTGAACTCCAGCCCCTTCGCGGCGTGCAGCGTCATGAGCGTGATCGCGCCCTGCGACGGGTCCACGCTGTCCGCATCGGCCACGAGCGTGATGCGCTCCAGGTAGCCGCGCAGCAGTTCCAGCAGCGTCGGCTCGCGCTGCGGCTGCTCGTCCGGGTTCAGCGGGGCGGTGAGCGGGTCCGCGCCGGGGTCGGCCGCCGCGTCGTAGTTCTCCTCGAACTCACGCGCGGAGGAGACAAGCTCGTTCAGGTTGTCCAGCCGCTCGGCCTCCTCCTCGCCCATCTTCTTGTACATCTCCTCCAGGCCGCTCTCGCGGATGATGCGCTCGACGAGCTCGGCGAGCGAGCCCTCCGCGGCCGGCGCGTGCAGCATCCCCTCCTCGTGGATGCCCGCCCACCCATCGAGCATCTTCACGAACTTGGCGATCGAGCCGGCGGTGCGCGTCGCCAGGCCCAGCGCGCCCGGCGCCTGCCGAAGGGCGTCGAGAACCGGCACCCCGCGCTCCGCGGCCAGCGTCTGCACTCGGTCCATGGATGTGTCGCCGATGCCGCGCGACGGCGTGTTCACGATGCGGAGCAGCGACACCTCGTCGGCCGGGTTGGCGACGACCCGCAGGTACGCGATGGCGTGCCTGACCTCCTCGCGCTGGTAGAACGCGGTCCCCCGGGCGATGACGTACGGAATCGCCTCCGACCGCAGCACATCCTCGACCACGCGCGAGAGCGCGTTCGTGCGGTAGAAGACCGCGAAGTCCTTCCACGCGAGCGGGTTCCCCTCGTTGAACGACTCGTCGCGGAGCTGCTTGATCCAGTCCACCACCAGGCGGGCCTCGTGGTGCTCATCGCGGCAGAGCACGATCTCGGGCTTGGCGCCCTCCTCGTTGGCCGTGAACAGGTCCTTGTGCTTGCGCTTGGTGTTGTGGCGGATGAGCGTGTCGGCCGCGCCGATGATGTGCTTCGTGGAGCGGAAGTTCTCGCCCAGCGGAATCGTCTTGGCGCGCGGAAAGTGCGTCTCGAACTGCAGAATGTTCGAGATGTCCGCCCCGCGCCACGCATAAATGGATTGATCCGGATCCCCGACCACGCAGATGTTCTGGGAGGATCGGGTACCACCACGCTCCGCGTGGTGTTCCTCCCCCAACCCCCCCGACGCCCCGCGTCGCGCGCCGGGCCCCCGATCCAGCGCCCCCGACCCCGCCAGCAGCGCGGCGATATGAAACTGCGCCCTGTTCGTGTCCTGGTACTCATCCACCAGCAGATACTGCCACCGCTCCCGGCACGCCTCGCGCACCTGCGCGTTCTCGCGCAGCATCTTCGCCGTCAGCAGCAGCAGGTCGTCGAAGTCCACCGCGTTCGCGGCTCGCAGGGCCTTCTGGTACGCGGCGTACACCTTGGCGATCGTGCGCCCGTTGAAGTCGAACGCCTGCTGGGCAAACTCCTCCGGGCCCATCAGCTCGTTCTTGGCCGCGGAGATCCGCGACAGCACCGTGCGGGCCGGGAAGTTGCTCGTGGAGAGCCCGAGCTGCTCGATGGCCCGCTTGATGAGCGTGGTCTGGTCGTCGGTGTCGTAGATCGCGAACGTGCCCGTCAGCCCCGGAAGCTTCGCGATGTCCGCGTACTTGCGGATCAGCCGCGCGCACAGGGCGTGGAACGTCGTGACCGTCAGCCCCCGAGACACGACCCCCTCCCCGAGCATGTGCATCACCCGCTCCCGCATCTCCGCCGCGGCCTTGTTCGTGAACGTGAGCGCAAGGATCTGCCACGCCGGAATGCCGCAGGCGATCAGGTACGCGATGCGCCGGGTGATGACGCGCGTCTTCCCCGAGCCCGGCCCGGCAAGCACCAGCAGCGGCCCCTCGGTGTGCACGACCGCCTCGGCCTGCGGCTTGGTCAGCCCGGCAAGGATCTGGTCCATGCCCGGGGGCGAGGTTCGGGCGGGAGGTTGCGAGACGTCCGTGTCCATCGGGTGATTTTAGGTGCCGTGGGTCAGACCCGCGGCCGCTCTCCCGGCCCACCCTCCGATGCGCCGGTGGAAACGACCTCCGGCTCCGGCTCGGGCCCCATGTCGTGCGGGCTGGAATCCCGCGTGAGCAGCACGACCTCGCTGGGAAGGTCCTTGGCGATCTGCGCGATCACGTCGCCCTCGAGGGCGCGGGCGAAGGCGCGCCGGCGCGTCTTGCCCATGATCAGCGTGTCGCACCCGAACGTCACGGTGTAGTCGAGGATCTCGTGCGCCACCTCCGTGGAGCACACGTAGATCGGCTGCACGGGCACGCGGTACCGGTGCGCAAGGGCCACGATGGCGCCCAGGCTCTCGATCGCCTCCGGGTCGTCCTCGACCTGCGGAACCGTCCCCGGCGCTAGGTCCATCACGCGCAGCGTGCGCACGTAGATGACAAACAGCGTCGCGCCGCGCTTCCGGGCAAGGTCCACGGCGAACTCCGCCTGGCCGCGACCGCGGGCCGCGAGC
>DASZWV010000276.1:0-6580 GCA_035546115.1 Phycisphaerales bacterium | reverse complement strand
GCAAACTCGCCACCGCCGGCGGCCGCGTCCTCAACATCACCGCCGTCGGCGAATCGCCCGCCCAGGCCCGCGCCCGCGCCTACGAGGCCGCCGCGAAGATCCACTTCAAGGGCGCGCAAATGCGCACCGACATCGGCGCCGAAGCCGCCGTCCACCATTGATTCTCGAAGGCTGGCCCTGGCAACACTCTGCGCCCCGCGGCGTGCCCGCGGTAGACTGCACCCGCAGTGCTCCCCTCCTGGTCCTATCTCCTGCTCTTCACAACCGCCGCGATGATCCTCATCGCGTTCGCGGCCCGTCACTTCGCCAGAATCTACGGCCCCGACAACTGGCGCCGCTGGCTCAACACCCAGCGCGAATCCGGTCGCTTGTACCAGACCGCGGCCATCCTCACGCCCGCGTTCTATCTGCTGCTCATCCTCGTCTTCCTCGCGCCCTTCGGCGGCAGCATTCTCATCCGCCTCCTCGACCACCTGCCCATGGCCTGCATGTTCGCCGCGATGCAGGTGCTCCCGCTCTCCCGCCGCCCCACCGGCGATCAACTCCGCTGCTCCAGGTGCAAGTACCCGCTCGAAGGACTCGAGCCCGGCCCCGCCACCGGCCCCGACAACCGCCACGACGCCCGCTGTCCCGAATGCGGCAACCACTGGGGCCGGCCCGGCGGAAGCGTCAAGATCAACAAGCGCTGGTCCCCCAGATGGATCGCGCTCACCGCCATCCTCCTGCTGCCCCTCATCATCCAGCTCGGCCCCGCCATCTTCGGCCGCCTGCAGGTGTGGGAAAAAGCAGTCCTCCGCATCGCTCCGACGTCGTCCCTCGTCGAGGAAGTGCTCACGCAGAAGAGTTTCAAGATGGATGCATGGGCGGAACTCGGGCGGCGAAAGGAGACCCCGGAGCAGACCAACCGCATCGCAACCGCTCTGTGCTCACGCGACGCCAACGCATGGTTCAGCACCGAAGAAATCTCCTGGATGAGCAGCGCGATGCTCTCCAACACAATTCCCCAGTCCACCGTCGAACCCCGGCTGTGGTCGTTGTGCTCGGTAGCCATCGTGCGCACCGGGCCCGCTCTGGAACCGCGGCTCAAGTCCAAGATGCCCCTTCGCTCTCCGTTCGAGGGCCTCGACATCTGGGTCACGACAGTGCCGGAGAACGCCGGCCCCGAATCGGCCGCGACATTCAAGCTCGATGTCCGGCGCGGTTCCGTCACGGTGAGCGCAGCCCCCTCCAAACCCTGGAACGACGCCGATCGCTTCCGCGGCGCTGTCACGGTGCTCTTGCAACCATCCGGATCCGTTCCGCCGCGCATCGACGATTCGGGAAGAGTGATTCCGATGGGCCCCGCGGTGTGCCGGCTCGACAAGACCATCGACGTGCTGGTCGAAGACTCGAAATGAAATCGCCCGCGGCCAAGGCCGCGGGCGATCGGGGGAATCATGCTCGAAACCAACTCAACCGATCACTTCTTGCCCTTGGCCTTGGGCTTGTCGTCGTCCTTTTCGGCCTTCTTCTCCGTCTTCTTCTCGCCCTTGGCCTCGGACTTCTTCTCCGTCTTCGCCTCGGGCTTCTCGGCCTTGGTTTCCTTCTTCTCCGATGCTCCGCCGCCCCTTGATTTCGCCGCCTCGCGGCTCTTCTCGTTCTCCTCGCCGATGAGCTTGTTGTACTTTTCCAGGTCCATGTCCTCGATCTTCGCCTTCGCGATGATCGCATCCATGGTCTTGTGCTCGCGGATCTGCCCGTACACCGTGCCGATCTGGTTGCGGCTGATCAGGTCCTGCCGCAGCTTCTCCGGCCGCTCGCCGCGCGACAGCGCGATCTGCGCGATCCGCCCGTTGAGCTCCGCATCCGAAACCTTCACGTCCAGCTTCTCCGCCGCGCGGTCCAGCACGAAGAACAGCTTGAGGTCCCGCGCCGCGTTCGCCGCCGACGCCGCACGCAGCTCGCCGATCTTCTCCTCGATCTTCTGCGCATCCACGCCCCGGTACATCAGTTCCATCCGCGTCCGCTCCAGGTTGCGAGCCGCCTGCGAGTTGGTAAGCCGCTTGGGCAGCTCCACCTCCACGCTGTCCAGCAGGTGCTTGGCCACCTGCGACCGCATCGCCGACTGCTGGTCCACCTGCAGCTTCTGGTCAATCCGCTGCCGCACCGCATCCGTCAGCTGCTCCACGCTCTCCATCCCGTACTTGGCGGCGATCGCCTCCAGCTCGCCGGGGATGATCCGGTCCACGCGCTTCGGGTTGAACGTCACCGTCAGCTTCTTGCCGCGGATCCGCTCATCCTCGTGGTTCTCCGGCCCCGTGGTCTTGATCGTCGCCGTGGATCCGATCGCCGGCCGCCCGAGCTGCGAGCCGAAGTCGTCCACCACCACGCCCAGGATCATTCCCTTGCCCTTCTTCTCCGCCGTCGGCACCTGCACCACCGCATCCTGGATGTCCAGGATCTTCTCGCCCTTCTCGTCGGTCATCACCGCGTGCCCGGTGAGATAGTCCCCCGCCTCGGCCGAATCGCGCGGCTCGAGCGTCCCCTCGTTGAGCTTCAGCCGGTCCAGTTCCTCCTTCACCATCTCGTCCGTCACCGACATCGTCGGCTTCTTGATGTCGATCCCCTCCAGCGCCGGCAGCTCGAACTCCGGAACGACCTCCACCTCCACCTCGAACGCCAGCGGCTTGCCGTCCTCGATCTCGATCTTCTCCAGCGTCTCGCTCGCCGCATCGCCCACGACCCGCAGCTTCGAGTCCTCCACGGCCTTCGAGAACGCCTGCCCGACAAGCTGGTTCTTCGCCTCGCGCCGGATCGTCGAGCCGAACTTCTTCTCGATCAGCCGCTTCGGCGCGTGCCCCTTGCGAAAGCCGGGCAGCGAGGCCTCGGCCAGCAGCGTCTCGATCGACGTCCCGAGCTGCTCCTGCACGGCCGCGGCCGGGATCTCTATCGAGATCTTCTTCGCGCACGGCCCGGCGTCGGTGATGCTGACCTTGTTCTCGTGGGAGGTCTCTGGTTTGGAAGCGGTCGCGGTCGCCATGATGGTTCTCCGGGGTCCAGGGGCGCCGGCCCCGGCTTGGCCCGACAAGAGCGGCCGACCGGCAGACGCCCCACCACCCGATGTGAATGAGGGATTCAGGGTAGGAGGGCACGATGTGCTGGGCGGCGTTCCGACTGGCCTCAGGCCGCCAGTTGCAGCGGCTCTTCCACCGCCTCATCCGCCAGCCGCTTGGCGACGGCCTCGAACCGCTCCTCCGTCGCGAGGAACGCCCCGACCATCTCCGGGTCGAAGTGCCGCCCGCTCCCGGCCACGATGGTCTCTCTCGCGGCGGCGTGCGTCTGGGCCTTCTTGTACACGCGGGCCGAGCGGAGCGCGTCGTACACATCCGCGACGGCCACGATGCGGGCCGCAAGCGGGATGTTCTGCCCCGAGAGACCGTGCGGGTATCCGCCGCCGTCCCATCGCTCGTGGTGGCTCAGCGCGATGTCGCGGGCCATCGACAGGAACTTCGCCTCGGGAAACTCCTTCAGCGCCGCATCCAGCGTCTGGGCGCCGATGAGCGTGTGCGACTTCATGACCTCGAACTCGGCCGGCGTGAGACGGTCGGACTTGAGCAGGATCGCGTCCGGGATCCCGACCTTGCCGATGTCGTGCAGCGGGCTGGTGGCGAAGATGAGCCGAACGAACTCGCGGTCCACGATCCTGGCGAATCGCGGGAGCGTGGCGAGGTGGTCGGCGATGATGCGGCAGTACATCCGCACACGCTCGAGGTGCGAGCCTGTGTCGCGGTCGCGGCTCTCGGCGAGCTTGGCCATGCCGAAGATCATGAGGTCGCGCGTCTCGAGGCTGGTGATGCGCTCCGCCACGCCGAGCCGCACCGACAACTCCAGCGGGTCGAACGGCTTGGTGAGAAAGTCGTCGGCGCCCGCACGCAGGCCCTCGACCAGGTCGGCCCGCGACGCGCGACCGGTGAGCAGGATGATGAACACGTACCGCGACATCGCGCTGGCCCGCACCTTGAAGCACAGCTCCGGCCCGGTCATCTCCGGCATCTCCCAGTCGCTGATGAGCACCCGGGCGTTGCCGGCCTCGAGCAGCTCGAGGGCCTGCCTGCCGTTCTCGGCCGTCTCCACCGCGTGCCCGTCGGACAGCAGCGATTCGCGGAGCAGCTCCAGAGCGATCGGATCGTCGTCGGCGATGACGATGTTCATGCGCCCGTCCCTCCCGGCGCGGCCGCCCGGTCCGCGGGCTCGGCGACGGTGTCGGGCTGCGGGCGCGCCGGCGTCGGGGCCGGCGCCGGGAAGCTCGGGAGCGCGGCGTTGATCGCCTGCACGAGCTCGCTGGTGGCCTTGTCGAGCGTGGCCAGCGCGAGCGTCACGGCCTCGGCGTCGCCCGCCTTGGCCGCCTGCTCGACCGCGAGCGCCGCCGCCGAGAGGGCCTTGGCGCCGATGTTGGCCGCGGCCCCCTTGAGGGTGTGCGCGGCCTTGGCGCAGGCGGGGAGATCGCTGTGCGCGGCGGGCTCGCGGCAATCGGCGAGATACCCGCGCGACAGCTCGTTGAACTTGCAGAGGATGTTCCGCATGAGCGCCGGCTTGTCGCGGCAGCGGTTGCGCAGGTCGGCGAGATCGAGCACGGCCGCAGCACCGCCGGTCTCGGCGGCCGGCGTCGTCTGCGCGGCGGGGGCCGAGGGCTCGTGGATGCGGCCCGTCTCGAGCGGGCCGCTGCCCTCCGGCGCGTACCGCGACAAGACGGCGAGCATCGCCTCGGGGTTCAGGGGCTTGGTCAGATAGTCGTCCATGCCGGCGTCGAGGCATCGCTGGCGATCGGGAGGAAGCGCGTTGGCGGTGAGCGCGATGATGGGAATGCGCGTGCCCGCGGGCTGGCGGGACGTCGCCTGACCGCTGGCCTCGGCCTGCCGGATGCGCTGGCTGGCCTCGAACCCGTCGAGCTCGGGCATCTGGCAGTCCATGAGCACCAGGTCGTACTTGGCCGTGAGGACCTCCTCGACCGCGCGGGCCCCGTTGGGGGCGACGAAGCAGAGGTATCCTGCGTCGGCCAGGAGCTCGGTGGTGATGGTCTGGTTGACCTCGTTGTCCTCGGCGACGAGGATGCGGGTCTGGAGCATCGGGCCGGCGCGTCGGGCGGCCTTGGTCGGCGCGACCTCCGAGGGCAGCGGGCGGCGGCAGGCGGCGATGGCCGCGACAACCCCGTCGAGCAGGTCGGACTCGGTGACCGGACGCTGGATCCACGCGGAAACGCCGGCGGCGCGGAGGCGCTTGGGGTCGAGCCCCTCGGCGTCGGCGGGATCGACCAGCAGGAGCACCGAGCACCGCGTCGCGACGCTGTCGCTGGTGAGGCGGTGGCTGAAGTCGAGGGCCGCGCCGAGCGTCTCGGCGTGGAGGACGACCACGTCGAAGGGCATACCGGCGGAGGAGACGGAGCGGGCGGCGCGGAGGGCCTCATCGCCGGGCTCGCCGCCGTGGTGTCGGAACTGCCAGCCGTCGAGCAGGGCCTCGATCTCGGCCCGCTCCTTCGCGTCGTTGGTGACGCAGAAGATGTGGGCGTCCTTGAGCTTGCGGTCCGTCGGTGCGCCGGCGGACTGGTTGCCGGACACCTCGAGCGGGATGGTGAACCAGAAGGTGGAGCCGCGTCCCTCCTCGGACGAGACGCCGATCTCGCCGCCCATGATGTCGACGAGGCTCTTGCAGATGGCCAGGCCCAGGCCGGTGCCGCCGTAGCGGCGCGTCGTGGAGGCGTCGACCTGCGAGAACGACTTGAAGAGGCGATCGACGCGATCGGACGGGATGCCGATGCCGGTGTCGGTGACGGTGAACCGGACGACCACGGGGCGGGATTCGGGCGTGGCCTGCTCGCCGGCGGGGGCGGGCGGGGGCTCTGGCGGAGCCTGGTCGTACTCGGGCGTCGCGCGGACGACGACGCCGCCCTCGTTGGTGAACTTGATGGCGTTGGAGATGAGGTTGAGGAGGATCTGGCGGAGGCGAGTCGGGTCGCCGCGGACCACGCGGGGGAGGTACGGCGAGACCTCGCAGGAGAGCGTGATGTTCTTCTCCTCGACGCGGCGGGCGAACATGTCGTTGAGCTCGGCGCAGAGGCCGGCGATGTTGATGTCGATGGACTCGAGCTCGACCTTGCCGGCGCCGAGCTTGGAGTAGTCGAGGATGTCGTTGATGAGCGAGAGCAGGGTGCCGCCGGAGACGGAGGCCATGCGGACGTAGCGGGTCTGCTTGGCGTCCAGGGCGGTGCGCTCGAGGAGCTCGAGTGCTCCGACGACGCCGTTGAGGGGCGTGCGGATCTCGTGGCTCATGTTGGCGAGGAACTCGGACTTCGCGGTGGAGGCGGCCTCGGCGGCGGCGGTGGCGTGCTCGAGCTCGACGGCGCGGCGGGCGAGCTCGCGGGCCTGCTCGCCGAGCTTCTGGTTGGCCTCGAGGATGTCCTCGTTGTACCGCTTGAGGCGCTCGTCGGCCTCCCGGCGGGCGGTGACATCGCGCTGGATGGCGAAGAACTGCACGAGCGCGCCCTTGTCGTCGCGGATGGGCTCGAGGTCGATCGAGCACCAGTACTTGCGGCCGCTCTTGGAGA
>DASZWV010000275.1:0-11743 GCA_035546115.1 Phycisphaerales bacterium | reverse complement strand
GGCGATCGAGGGGTGCCTGGGAAAGGGGTGGGAGAAGCGTCTGAAGCCGGCTCTGGCGAGGCTGCAGAAGCAGCTTGGCGGGATCAACGACGATCGGGTGCTGCTGGAGAGCCTGAAGGATCTGAAGGGGCGGCATCCGCTTCGGCGCATGATCTCCGAGCTCCGGGCGGACCTGCGGCGGCGGCACAGGGAGTTTCTGGCGGGGTGGAAAACGCTGGTTTCCAGCGGGTTTCTCGAGCGATTCCGGGAGGAGTTGCTGGAGCCGAGAGAGTCGGATCCGAGCGCGCCGAGGCCTTTGCCGACGCCCGCGATCGCGTCGCGCGTGCTGCGGCCGAGCGTGCTCGTCGAGCCCAAGCCGCACGGCCTGAACGGGACGAGCCACGGGATTGAGCGCGGTCGCTCATCGCGATTCGGCGCGGCGCGGCGGCGGATCGCGGCGATCGATGTGGGGACCAACAGCGTGCGATTGATCGTCGCCGAGGCGCAGCAGGATGGGTCGTATCGCATCCTGGATGACGAGAAGGAAATCACCCGGCTTGGTCAGGGGTTGGGCAGAACGGGGAAGCTCGATGCGGGGGCGATCGAGCACACGGCGGTGACGATCGAGCGGATGAAGTCGATCGCGGAGGGGTACGGGGCGGCGGGGCCGAACGCGATCCGCGTGGTGGGGACGTCGGCGGCGCGGGAGGCCTCGAACACGGATGTGCTCGCGAGGTTGATCAACGAGCGGACCGGGCTGGAGTTGTGCGTGATCCCCGGGGAGGAGGAGGCGGTGCTGGCGTACCGCTCGGTGGCGAACGCGTTCGACCTGGCGGGGGTGCCGGGGGCGATCGTGGACATCGGGGGCGGGAGCACGGAGATCGTGCTGAGCGCGGCGGTCGGGCCTGGGTTGGAGGCGCGTCGCGCGGGGCTGGGCGGGGGGATGATCGAGCGGGTCTACACGCTCCCGCTCGGGGCGGTGCGGCTGACGGAGATGTTCGGGGGCCCGGAGGCGTGCTCGCGCTCGCGCTTCGAGGAGATGCGCGAGCACATCAAGAGTGAGTTGAGGAAGACGATCGGCAAACCCCCCATCTTGCCGCAACTGGTGGTGGGGACCGGGGGGACGTTGACGACCCTTGGGGCGATGGTGCTCCAGCGGGAGTTGGGGCCCTCGGCGGATGGGCTGTTCAGCGGGGGCGTCCAGGGGCTGGAGGTGGCGCGGGCGGATCTGAAGCACCTGCTGACGTACATCCGCAAGCTGCCGGTGAAGGAGCGGTCGCGCGTGCCGGGATTGCCGGCCGATCGGACGGACATCATCGTGGCGGGGCTTGCGATCGTGGACGGCGTGCTCAAGCGGTTGGGGTCGAACCGGCTGCGCGTGCACGAGGGGGGCATCCGGGATGGCATCCTGCTGGGCATGGTTCAGAGGGCGGATGGGGTGGAGACGAAGCGCGATCCGATGCGTGCGGTGAAGCGGCTGGCCAAGGCGTGCGGGTTCGAGGCGGCGCACGCCAAGCATGTGACGGGGCTTGCGCTGTCGATCTTCGATCAACTGCGCGAGCAGATCCACGCGGGCCTCGAGGTGAGGGCGCCCGAGGGGATGAGGTTCGACGATGAGGCGCGGCTGTTGCTGGAGGCGGCGTCGCTGCTGCATGATGTGGGGTATCTGATCAACTACGCGCAGCACCACAAGCACTCGTACCACCTGATCGTGCACGCGGATCTTCCCGGATTGACGACGAGGCAGGTGCGGGTGGTGGCGAACGTGGCCCGATATCACCGCGCGGCGGAGCCGAAGCAGCGTCATCGGACGTTCGCGGCGCTCTCGGACGCGGACCAGGGACTGGTGCGCGGGCTATCGGGCATCCTGCGGATCGCGGATGGGCTGGACCGGACGCACATGCAGAAAGTTCGCGCGGTGCGGGTGCGGGTGGAAGGGGGTGCGGCGCAGTTCGAGGTGGACTCGGAGACGGAGCCGAGCGTGGACATGTGGGGCGCGGTGCGCAAAGGGGGATTGTTCGAGGATTCGCTGGGTGTACGTGCCCACTTCGAGTGGAGGGCAACCGACAGTTTTCGAGCAAAGAAGGAAGTTGGGCAAGATCAAGGAGTTGTGACGGGCGCTCCGGGCGCGTGAAGGGAAAAGGGATCGAGGGCTCGGCTGAAAACGCCAAGCTGCGCAAGGTGGGAAAGGTGGGGGCGCGTGAAGTTGGGCAATCTGACGCGCAAGTGTCGTGGGCAACGGAATTTCTGACAAAAAGGCCTTGCACCCACAACCGGGTTGTGATACAAACGATGCTGCTCCGGAGCATAACGAGCGGGTCTCGAGCTATGGCAGCTCGAACCGGGCCAGGACGCCCAAGGGTTGGTTCAGGCAAGTTGATTTGTTTCCGAGCCACAAGGCGTGAGAGCGAACACGTTCTCGTGGGTTGGGTTGGTGTTCCAGCACGCATGACACAGGAGAGCAGTGTGCTCTCCTCCACGCGACTGCGACACGTGGGTTCGTTCCAATTTGTTCCTTGAAGGAGGTTTCCAGATGGTCCGTATGTGTAACCTGATGACCCTTGCCTGCGTCACGGCGGTCGTGGCCGGGTCCGTCGCTTCGGCGTCGGATAAGGGCCTGAGCGCCCGCGCCGCGGTGCAGACGGAGGTGGCCCCCGTGCTCGCTCCGTCGAACGCGAAGCAGGCCGTCGCCGGCCAGCAGCTCAGCGCGATTTTCGCGGGCCCCTCGGCCTGCACGTGCGCCGGCGGTCTCCCGGCGATTTGGGATAACGGCGCGTACGACGGCCGCGACGGCCAGGTCTCGCACCTGGGTGGCGCGGTCCCGCACGGCTCCAAGGCCGCCGACGACTTCACGCTCTGCGATGGATTCGTCTACGACCTGAGCACGATCTCCGCGACGCTTCTGACCACGACCTTCCCCGGTCTGGTGAAGCCGATCGCCGAGATCTGGTCGGACTGCAACGGCTGCCCGAACACGCTGCTGTACCAGTTCGTGAACGCGACGGTGGTCGATCCGTCCGGCGCCCCCGCGGGCACGGCGTTCGACGGCCGTCCGCTCCGGCAGGTGTCGGCGACGTGGTCGGTGACCGGCCAGCCGGTCCTTGCCAATCGCAACATCGTTCTCCGCGGCGGCATCTACTGGCTGTCGGTGTACGGCCAGTCGGACGGCCTTGGCCCGTCGATGCAGATGTACGACGTGACCTACTGGGGCACGACGGCTCTGCCGATCAAGGGCAAGCCCGCGTACAAGATCGACGGCACCCCGACGGGTGTGTACAACGTCTTCAACTTCCCGAACATCTGCGGCGCCGGCGGCTGGCACTCGGTCACCGATGACTGCTGCATCGGCTGCACGGATCTGAACTTCCAGATCTGCGGCACCGCCTGCAAGGTGCTCGTGGACAATGGCGTTGGCCGCACGCAGGTCGGCGTTGCTCCGAACGGCTCGACCTCGCAGTTCGCCCCGGCTTCCTGGAGCGCTGCGGAGACCCGCTCGGCCGACGACTTCCTCGTTCCGCCGTGCCAGGACTACCACATCTGCTACGTTGAGGCGTGCATCCTGACGAACTGCCCGACGTTCGACGGCGTGTTCGAGCTGTATGCCAACAACTGCAACAAGCCCGACTACTCCCTCGTGACCCGCGCTCCGCTGTTCAACACGCAGTACGTCGCCACCAAGATCATTCCCCTTGGGCCGGCCTACACCTCCACGATCGACGGCAAGGTCG
This sequence comes from Phycisphaerales bacterium, assembly GCA_035546115.1. Classification (GTDB taxonomy): domain Bacteria; phylum Planctomycetota; class Phycisphaerae; order Phycisphaerales; family UBA1924; genus UBA4658. The sequence goes on along the minus strand of DASZWV010000275.1, from coordinate 8,036 downwards.
TGCAGGGCTACAAGCTCGAGTTCCACGATCTGAACATCGTCCTCACGGGCGGGCGTCAGTACTGGATCTCGGTCGGCGTGCGCTACACCTTCTCGGTGAACGAGCGTGCGTACTTCTGCTACAACCAGTACTGCGACAACCGCTGCCCGATCCACTGGAACGAGGGCCGCGTCCTGACCTCCACGACGCTCGACGCCGAGGCGGCTGCTCAGGGCTGCGTCTCCGCTGCTCCGGCTCCGGTCGGCTGCAACGGCTGGGCGAAGACCGGCAACGACTTCAGCTTCCTGATCGCCGCCGACGGTCTCACGACCCCCGGCCCGATCAACTCGACCCCGTCCTGCGCCGCCGACTACAACGGCGACGGCTCCCTCAACACGCAGGATATCTTCGACTACCTGAACGCCTGGTTCACGGGCTGCCCGTAATCGGTCGTCGCGAAGATCTGAGTTTGATGCTCACGGCGCCCCGGGATTCGTCCCGGGGCGCTGCTTTTTTGCGTGCTTCGGGGACGGTCAGTTTTCAGCGATCGCGAGGGAGAGCTCGATCGACTGGCCCTCGGGGCCGCTGATCGTCACGGTGCGGGAGGGGACGTCGATGCCGAGGATCTTCCAGTGGGGCACGATCTCATCCCCGACGTGGTAGAGCTTGTGGTTGATGGAGACGATCGAGTCGTCGGGGGAGCCGCCGCTCATGAGCGCGGTGATCGTGAGCGATCCTGGGGCCCGCGAGGGGCCGCTGGCGGTCGCGACGGGCGGCGCCGGACGCTCCTGCGGCGGGGGCTCGGCGGAGGGTTCGGGCAGAGCATCGGGGTAGTCCATCGGCGAGCGGAGGCCGAGGGTCTGCTTGCGCGACAGGAGCCAGCCGACGGCCTTGGCCTGCGCCGTGGAGAGGGGCCTGGCGTTCTCGGGTGCGGCGGCGGTGATCGGCAGCGGCGCGGGCGTGGTGGCCGCGCTGGCGTCGGCGGGACCGCCGCCGATCATGAAGCGGACGATCTGGACGGCGATCGCCGGGGTGAGCAGCGTGCCGATCCAGAGGAGCTTCGATTTGCTGCGCGAGTCGAGGTTCAGCATGGCGGGCTCGGGTTCAGTTCGCGCCGGGGGCGGCCGGGGAGACGGGCATGGGCTGGATGACAGGCTGGGTGGCGATCAGGGGCGGGGCCTTGACGCCCGACACATCGAAGGCGAAATGCTCGGTGGTGATCTCGGCTCGCAGCTGCGCGGGGTGCACGAGATTCGGCTGGGAGATGCGCACGCCGCGCACGATCGTGTAGCCAAGCTTGCTGGGAAGCGCGCCGAGGAAGGCGGCGATGTCCGAGTACGCGCCGGTGACGACGAGGGTGTAGGTGATGCTCGAGTCCTTCGGGGCCACGGCGGCGGCGTCGGCGGCGGCCTGGGCGGCGGGGGTGCCGGCCGGCGGGGCGCCGGCGGGGGAGGGCACGGGCGCCTGGGGCTGCTGCTGGGTCGATCGAGCGGGATTGATCTGCTCGACGCGCAGGGCGTGATCGGCGGCGAGCTGGGACATGCGGACGAACATGATCGACTCGTCCGAGGCCGGGGCGGAGCAGGCCTTGATGTTGGCGACGCGCTCGGCGATGGCGCGGCGGAGGTCCTGGACCTTGGCCTCGGAGAGGTTTCCCACGCCGAGGCGGACCGCGTCGCGGGCCTGGGCCTGGGCGACCTCTTCGCGGACCTTGGCGAGCTGCGCGCGTGCGGAATCGACGAGGAAGTAGTACGCGGCGCCGCAGACGGCCGCGACGATGAAGAACTCGCAGAAGATGCGCTTGGCGTTGGGAGACTTGAGCGCGTTCACTTGGTCGCCTCCGGGGTTGCGCCGGCGATGGCGCCCGGCCGGGCGGAGGTCGGCAGGGCGGGGACGGCGACGACGCCGATGTTCAGGTCGAAGGACTGGGCGTCGTGTCCGGCGACGGAGACGCGCTGGGCGGAGTTGAGGCGCACGGAGGAGACGATGGGAACGCCCTCGATGCGCTCGACAAAGCCGTGGATGAGGCCGGCGGTGTCGGGGACCTCCTCGGCGCGGACGTAGGCCTTGAGGGTGAGGGTCGCGTTGCCGGGCTGGGCGGCGTCCTGGTGCATGTCGAGGCCGGTGATGCGGATCTGCAGCGGGGCGAGCTCGGCGATGGACTCGAGGACGGCGGACCAGTCGGCGGCCTGGTCCAGGCGTGTGCTCACGCGGTGCTCGGCATCGACGACCTGCTGGTAGGCGGCCATGGTCTGCTGGCGGAGGGCCATGGGGCCCTGGTCGGACTCGAGCGTGGTGGTGATGGAGACGAGGCGGGCCTTCTCCGAGGCGATGGACATCTGGGTGTCGATGGTCTCGTAGCCGACGTAGCCGAGGGCGACGAGCGCGCCGACGACGAGGGCCTTGCGGGAACGGCGCAGCTCCCACGCGGAGTGGACCTTGGCGGGCATCAGCGCGAGCCGGAGGTTCGGGCAGCGAGAGAGCGCGGCGATGAGACCGCCGGTGCTGGAGTCGGCGCCGTCCGGGGCGTGGGCTTCGCTCTCGGCGTCGAAGGGGAAGCCGGTGGCGCGGGCGATCGACTCGCCCAGGCCGGGGATGGCCGCGCCCGGTCCGGCGAGCCGCAGGCGGATCCTGGCGCGATCGTTCTCGGAGACGCCGAAGCGGAGCGACTGCTTGATCTCGATCGAGAGCCGCTGGAGCACGGGCTGCAAGTGCGGCAGGAGCGAGGAACCGGCGAGCGTCGGGTGGCCGGTGATCTGGGCGTCGGGCGCGGGGACGCCGGCGGAGAAGAGCAGGGCGCGGGCGGCGTCGTGGTTGAGCTGGACGGGCTGGGCGTCGGCCTGGCGCGGGCGGAGCGGACGGCAGAGAACCTCGGCGAGGGACTCGGAGCCGGTGGCGATGGAGCGCACGAACAGGAGGCGGTTGTGCTCGGCGACGGCGAGGGTGGTTGAGTGTTCACCGATCCAGACGACGGCGGTGAAATCGCCGATCTCGCCCTGGCCGGCGGCGGCGCGGATGGCGTCGGTCAGGCAGACGGCCTCGGCGGGGATGAGGCGCTCGACCGTGAGTCCGGCGGCCTCGACGGCGGCGGTGACGGCGGCGGCGCGGGCCTCGGCGTCGGCCGCGGCGAGGAAGTGCCGCTGCGCGATCGGGCGGGGCTCATCGGACTCGGCCTTGGGAACCGAGTCGCAATAGACGGGGCAGGTGTCGGAGGGAGCGTCGTCGATGGGGAAGTCGGCGACGTTGGCGAGGGCCAGCCGGGAGGCCTGCTCGCAGGCAGCGGCGCCGACGTTGGAGGCGAAGCTGGTGACGGTGGTGACCGACCCGGGGGCGCTGTAGAGGACCGTGGCCGAGCCGGAGGCGACGCCGAGCTCTTCGAGCAGGCGGGTCAGAACGGCGGTGGCTTCTGGGAGGGCGGTGGTGTAGGGGCTGGGCCAGTCGGCCCGCCCGATGCGTTCGCTGCGCCATTCGGCCATGGCGTTGCCACGCAGGAGCGCGACCTCGATGCGCGAAGGGGAAATCTCGACGATGAGTCGCTGGGTGGGCAAAGGGTCCTCTCCGAAGGGAACACATCGGCGGTCGGAGAGGGGGACTTTGGGCCAAGGGCGTGTTATCCGGAACATCGCGAGGGGAGGTGGGCGGGAGGTGGGGGCGGGGTGCGGCCCTGGGGGAGGGGCTCGTGCGAGGCGCGGCGCTGCGGGGCGCTGCACCGGGGGTGCGGTGCGGTCGATAGGGGAAGCGGGAAAACGAGGAACGAATGGAGGTCGGGCGATGAACGGGCTGGCGAGAACGATCGCGGGGGCTGTCGGGCTTGCCGCGTGCGTGGGGACGGCGCACGGGGCGGTGGGGACCATCCTGCTGGTGGTGGTGAACTCGGGGTCGCTGACGGCGCAGGAGTCGGCGAAGAAGGCGCTGATGGAGGGATGGGGGTACACGGTGACGCCGATCTCGGCCAGCGCGAGCTCGGGGACGTTCAACACGTCGTGCCAGAGCGCGAGCTGCGCGTACATCTCGTGCACGGTGTCTTCGGTGACGCTGAGCACGAAGCTGCAGAGCCAGACGATCCCCGTGATCGTGGAGCTTGATGCGCAGGCGACGACGATGGGGTTCGCGTCGAGCCAGACGAACATGACGGCATCGGCGATCGACATCAGCACGACCTCGCACTACATCACGAGCACGTTCTCGACGGGGTCGCTGACGCTGTTCACCTCCAACCAGGCGATGCGGTACCTGTCCGGAACGCTGGGGAGCTTCACGACGCTGGGGAAGCGATCGTCGAACACCAACCCGGCGCTGGCGGTGTTCGAGCGGGCGGATTCGCTCTCGGGCGGGTCGAGCACGGCGACCGGGCGGCGCGTGTATCTGCCGTGGTCGGGCTCGACCGTGGATATCACGGCGCTCACGAGCAGCGGGCAGACCATGATGCAGCGGTCGATCGAGTGGTGCCTGCTGCCCGTGTCGTGCTGGAAGCTGGACGATGGGTCGGGCTCGACGGCGACGGACACCTACGCGGGGCACAGCGGGACTGTGAGTGGAGCGACGTGGCAGACGGGGAAGCTGTCGAAGGCGCTGAAGTTCAACGGGACGAGCAACTACGTGTCGATCGCGAACGATGTGGACTTCCAGATCACGCGCGCGGTGACGGTGACCGCCTGGGTCAAGGCGACGTCGTCGTGGCCGACCGGATCGACGGTGGCGACCCTGCTCCGCAAGGGCGATGACAACCCGAACAACTGGGAGCTCTGCATCGCCAACGGCAAGGTGGAGCTGAACCTTGACTGCGGCGATGCGGATGGAAGCGGGTGCGACGGGGGGACCACGGTCACGACCAACGTCTGGCACCACGTGGCGGGGACGTGGGATGGGACGACGATGAAGGTCTATCTGGACGGGGCGCTCGACGGATCCAAGGCGAACTCGGCGACAATCGGGACGGACACGCGATCGGTGTACCTTGGGGGCCGCGTCGGATCGACGGATGTGACTCCGGGCTTGGTGGATGATGTGCGGTTCTTCAACCGTGCGTTGACGGCCGCGGAGATCGCCGCGCTGGCCAGGGCGAGCCCGACGCTCACGAGCTGGGAGAACGTGGCGCCGTGATGGGCGCGCGGGGAGCGGAGCGTGGGAGGCCCGGGCGGGCGAGCGCCCGCTTTTCTAGCTGCTGTACTTGACGACGACGACGCGCTTGGCGGTCGCGGCGGCGGCGGTGGCGGTGAGGGTGGTGACCGAGCCGGTGGTGGAGGAGGTGACGGTGACGGTGCAGCCGTTGATGGTTTTGGCGGAGATGGTGCCGATGCCGCCGTCGGTGTCCTCGTCGGCGCTGTCGTAGACCTCGCGGAGGGCCATGTTGATGCCGCTCTCGGCGGCGTACTGGGCCTGCTCGGACTCGAGGCGGAGCTTGGTGAGGCTCTGGTCGCGGCCGCCGAGCTGCACCACGCCGATGACGGCGATCTGCACGATGACGAGCACGAGCACCAGGGCGATGAGGATGGAGCCCCGCGCGGAGACGCCGCGCGGGGTCCGGGGCCCGGTCCGGGGCTTGGTGCGGAGTTGGGATGGCTGCGGGGTGCGCATGCGCGTGCCTTACGAGGAGCCCGAGCCGAGGCCCATGCACCGGACGAAGACCTTCGTGCGGAGGGTCTCGGTGATGGTCCCGCCGGTGTTGGTGGATGAGGCGGTGATGGTGAACTGGATGCGCCGGATGGTGTCGATCTGCGCGGCGGTGGGGGAGGCGGGGAGGGCGGCGTTCGACTCGTCGTAGGTCTGGACGGTGAAGGCGGTAACGCCGGTGGCGATGGTCTGCGTGCTGGCGGCGCTGCCGGAGATGACGAGGTTGGAGCCGGAGAGGGAGATGGTGCGGGTCGCGGCGGAGGTGTTGCGGAAGGAGAAGGAGGATGCGCTGCAGGAGATGATGTCGGGGACGGGGGGGTTCGAGCCGGACTCGATTTGCATGGTGCGGATCTCGCCGATGAGGCGCTCCATGCCGGAGGCGAGCTGGCTGCTCAGGTCGGCGCGGGTGGTGGCGTGGTCGAGGGCCTGGAAGGCCTGGAAGATGATCCGGGAGGCGGCGCCGCCGATGAGGGCGATGACGACGAGGGTGGTGATGGCCTCGATGAGGGTGAAGGCGCGATTGCGGATTGCGGATTTCGGATTGGTGGTTGCGCGGCCGGGCCGGCGAGCGCCGGGCGCCGCGTGCATGACCAGCATGTCGCGATGCGAGGCACTCATGGCGTGTAGTCCGTGACGACGGTGGCGAGCTGCACGGAGCGGCTGACGCCCTGGCCGTCGGTGTAGGAGACGGTGACGGTGCACGTCTTCCAGCCGGTGCCGGCGACGAACTTGGGGGCGGTCTCGCTGATGGAGACGGAACGGTTGATGCCCGTGAAACCGGACACGGGAGTCTCGGCGGAGTAGTGGCCGCTGGTGATATAGGAGTAGCCGCGGGTGGGGGAGTGGGCGTCGGCGATGATGTCCTCGAGCTTCTCGGCGGCGAGCCAGCGGGCGCGGGAGAAGAGGATGGGGTCTGCGCGCCGGCGGACGGAGTCGCGGATGGCCCAGAGCATCGCGGGCATGGCGAGCCCGAGGATGACCAGGGCCGTGATGGCCTCGATGAGGGTGAAGGCGCGGCGATATCGGATTGCGGATTTCGGATTGCGGGTCGGTTGGGGGCGCGCGAGAGCCCGGACGCCGCTCTTGGAAGGGGGGAGATTGGGGTGGATCACGGACATCTCTGGCTCGCATCGGCCGAGTTTGGCCGCGGATGAAGCCCGATATCTCAAACGGCGGAGCAAACCGTGATCGTCACCAGGTGATGGTGACCAGGCCGCTCTCGGGGGCGACGGTGACGGTGATGGTGGTCTGGCCGGTCTGGTTGACGGTGATGGTGGTGCTGGTGGTGAGGAGGGTGCCCGATCCGTTGGTGGGGCGGCCCTGCCAGTCGAAACCGAGGATCTGCGCGGAGCCGGAGGTGGCGCCGTTGAAGGCGAGGACGCCGACTTCCTTGTGGGCGTTGAAGTCGGCGCTGGAGCCGAGGACCGTGGAGATCTGCTTGTTGGTGGCCGGGTCGGTCATGGCGACGACGGAGCCGGAGACGGTCTCGTAGTAGTCGATGCGCTCGGTGTTGGTGTAGACGTAGGCCCAGGTGGCGCGTCCGGTGGTGAGGGCGCGTTCGCGGGCGTACTTGATCCCCTCGGCGATGGCGCGGGCGGCGGAGCGCTGGCCGTTCTGGCGGGTCTTGCTCAGCGAGGCGATGCCGACGCCGCTGACGATCCCGAGCACGACGATGACGACGATCACCTCGATGAGCGAAAAGCCGCGCCCGAGAGGTCGGGCGCGGCCTGAGAATGGACGGGAGAATGTCGACATGTTGCGAGCGCGGGCGACCGCGCGGCCAGGGGGCGGCGCCTTACCAGGTGTTCTCGGAGACCGTGGTCGAGTTGAGCCAGAAGCGGCCGACGGTGGCGTCGTAGTTGTAGCCGTTGGCGCCGCTGGTGGGGGGCGTGGCGGCCCAGGACGCGGCCGCGATCGTCGCCGAGTTGTTGTAGGGGTTGGCGGGGAGGGCCTCCTGCATGACCGTGCCGAGGGTCTGCATCTGCACGAGGGTGGGGTAGGCGGCGGTGCCGGAGAGGGCGGAGTTGGCGTAGAAGTTGGCGATGGCGCTTCGGACGGCGCCGAGGGTGGCCTTGGCGGCCGAGGCCTTGGCGTTGGCGGTGTAGTCGATGTACTTGGGGATCGCGACGCCGGAGAGAATGGCGAGCACGACGATGATGACGATCAGTTCGACGAGCGTGAACGCGCGAGACTTCCGAAGTGCGGGGGCGAACATGTCTGTTACTCCAAGTGGTTCTGGGTCGGCGGCTTCGGCCGCGGACGAGTGATGGATCGGGCGGGAGTGCGGGGGACTTGAGCGGGCGTGAAAAAAACGCTCCGAAAACTTCGCGCGGTTATCCGACCAGTTTGGCCATGTCCCACATGGGGAGGAAGATGGCCAGGGCGATGACAAGGACGACGCCGGCGATGGCGACGATGAGGATGGGCTCGATGAAGGTGGAGAT
>DASZWV010000274.1:0-3159 GCA_035546115.1 Phycisphaerales bacterium | reverse complement strand
TCTCGCCGTTGACCTCGACGAGCTCGGCCTGGATGGCCTTGTGGTCGGCGAGCCACTGGAGCTGGGCCTTGCCGGTGGGCGGGTTGTTCTTCTCGTCCTTCTCGGCCATGAACCGGGGCCACGCGGCGGCGAGCTTGGCGCGCTCGGGCTCGGTGAGGGCGAAGTTGGCGGTGATGTTCCAGTACTCGTCGGGGATGAAGCCGCGGATCTCGCGCTCGCGCTCGACGACGAGGCGGACGGCGACGGACTGGACGCGGCCGGCGCTCAGGCCGCGGGCGACCTTCTTCCAGAGGAGGGGCGAGACCTGGTAGCCGACGATGCGATCGACGACGCGCCGGGCCTGCTGGGCGTAGACGCGGTCCATGTCGATGGCGTGGGGGTGCTGGAAGGCGCGGTCGATGTCGGCCTTGGTGATGGCCGCGAACATGACGCGCTTGGCCTGCTTGGGGTCGATGCCGAGCTCTTCGGCGAGGTGCCAGGCGATGGCCTCGCCCTCGCGGTCCAAGTCGGTTGCGAACCAGATCTGGCTGGCGGACTTGGCGGCGCGCTTCAGCTCGTTGATGGTCTTTTCTTTGCCGGGGAGGATCTGGTAGGTCTGGGCGAAGTCGTGGGCGAGGTCTACGCCCGGAACGGGGGACTTGACGCCCTTGGGATTCTTTTCCGGGAGATCGCGGACGTGGCCGACCGACGCCATGACGACGAAGTCGGAGCCGAGGTACTTATTGATGGTTTTGGCCTTGGAGGGAGACTCGACGATCACGAGTTGCTTGCCACCAACGGCGACCGGCTTGGAGGCGGTTCTTGCCGGGATGCCGCGGCCACCGGCACCGGCATCGCGGCCCGCGGACTTGGAGGAACGGGGTTTGGTGATGGTCTTGGCCATGAGTCTCTGCGCGGAAAACGGAGGTGACGGTCGGCCGTCATCGGCTGGTTATGGGGGCGACCATCGGTACGAACCGACAGCGTGATAGTGTCCGGGTAGTTCCCTTTCAAGATGAATGCCGGGTGGGAAAGGGGAATTTGTGCGAACATACCCCTTCCGATGGTGCCGATCCAGTTATTTGATCGGATTATGTTTGGATTTGACCGTCAGGCTGGCAGGCCGAGGTGGGTGAGGATGGAGGGGATCCAGGCGGCCCGATCGGCGTCGGTGGCGGGGGGCGCGGCGAGGCGGATCGCTCCGGGTGTGGTGGAGAGACGGCGGAGCCAGGTGCGCTGGTTCTTGGCGAAGCGGCGGGTCTCGATCTTGATCTTCTCGACGGCGTCTTCGAGCTTGGCCGCGGGCGGGGGCCAGAGGTTGGATTCGATGGCGGCGCGGACGAGGGGGATGAGCTGCTTGTAGCCGAGGGCTTCGGCGGATTGGGGGGTGAAGGCGTCTTGTTGGATGAGGGCACGGACCTCTTCGAGGAGGCCGCGGTCGATCATCTGCTTGACGCGGGCGTTGATGCGCTTGTTGAGCGGTTCGGTTTGCCAGTCCAGGATGATCAGGAGATAGGCACTGGGCGTTGGGCACTGGGCCCTCGGCGAGGGCTGGTCCCATTGTGTCTGGTGGGCGCTGATGGGTTTGCCTGTGAGGCGGAAGACTTCGAGGGCGCGGATGGTGCGGCGGATGTCGTTGGGGTGGATGCGTGCCGCGGCCCGCGGGTCGATGCGTTCGAGTTCGGCGCGGCGGGCGGCGGGGTCCATGGCGGCAAGTTCGGCGCGGAGGGCGTGGTCGGGCTCGGGACCCTCGAAGAGACCCTCGAGCAGGGCCTTGATGTAGAGGTGGGTGCCGCCGACGACGATGGGGAGGATGCTTTGTGCGCGCAGGTTGGCGATGGTGGATTGGGCGCGGGTGAGCCAGTCGTCGACGGTGAAGGGTGGGGGCAGTGCCGAGTGCCGAGCGCCGAGTGCCGAGTCTGAAAGCGGCGGGACGATGTCGATGAGGTGGTGGGGGATGCCGCGGCGTTCCTGCACGGTGGGCTTGGCGGTGCCGATGTCGAGGCCGGTGTAGACCTGGAAGGCGTCGGCGGTGATGATCTCGGCGGGGATGTGGTGCTTGTCGCGCAGGGTGAGGGCGAGGTCGACGGCGAGGTCGGACTTGCCGCCGGCGGTGGGGCCGCAGATGACGGGGGTGAGCGTGGGGATGTGCGCCAAAGCGAGTGACACGGCCCGCGAGTAAAGCGCAGTTGCATCGAAGGATCAATTCTGCGACCATACGTTCCGGAGGTCAGCCGAATGTCCGACTCGGAGCAGCCAGCGATCAACGCAGCCGAACCGGCGACCGAAGCGGAGGTGCTCCCTGCCGGGTTCCCGTGCCCGCGCTGTGCTCATGATCTGTCGAACGCGGCCACAATGTCCTGCCCCGCGTGCGGAAACGAGATCAGCAACGAAGACGTTGCGACGTATCGAATACACCGGATGCGCCTGCGGATACGAAGACTCGTCTGGACAAGCTTGGCGTCCTGGGCTGCGGCGCTCTTGTGCTCGGTCGTCGGCGCCCTTGTCGCATGCGTGGCCGGGCGATTCGCGGGGTCGAATGGGGCGGTGTTCTGGTTGCTGAGTGGCGTGCTGACACTCGGGGGGTTCGGACTCGGCGCGGCGATTTCTCTGGCTAGTCCTGCGGGCACACGTCCGGATCACCTCTGGGCTTGGCTTCGCGCGCAGTGGTCGATGCAGAAGCCGTGGCTTCTCGTGCTGGTCGGAGCTGTCCTGTTGTTGCCAGCAACGTTTGTCGTGAGAGCAATCGGCAACGATTGGTTGGAGCGCGCCTTTCGGGGGTCACATTGGTTTGCCATGGTGCTCTGGTTCGTTCTCACCGTGAGGTTTGCCAGCGGCTGGTCCACGGCGTTCCGTGAGGAAGCGCATGCCCTAAGTCTGCCCCCGAACGGCGGTCGGACGATGATGATGGTGGTCGGGTGGATGACCTATTGCATGGCCGGGATCGTTGGCGCAAGTGCGGGCGCCCTTGTCATCCTGTGGTCCCGCGCCATCCTGGGGTAGCCCTCGGGAACGGGTTTGGGGGGATGTCTTCCTATCGTTCGTCATGGAATCCGTCCGCATCGGCTGCGTGAAGTACCTGAACACCCTCCCGCTCATCGAGGGGCTGCGGGCGTGGCGTGAGTGTGAGCTGGTGGCGGCTGTGCCGAGCCGGCTGATCGACATGCTCCTTGGCGGCGA
>DASZWV010000273.1:0-4452 GCA_035546115.1 Phycisphaerales bacterium | reverse complement strand
ACGCGCCGGATCGGCTGACGCCGCTCGCGAGCGAGCTCGGCCTCCTTTCGACCACGGAGCTCGGGCGACGCCGGCGACGACTGTTCGCCGAACGTCGAGATGCGATCGTGGCGATCGACCGGCTCATCGACACCGCAAGGGTCGACGGCCAGCCGATCCGCGAACGGTGCCGCCGGCCCGAGTATTCCAGCGCCGACCTCGCGAACGACCTGCGCCGCGTGGGAACGTCTCCCGAACTCACGCCGCACGCGCACGAGCGAGCGCCGGCGCTCATCACCGTGCACGCGGATCGGCTATACCGTCCGTTCGTCGAGCGCCAGCACGCCGAGATCCGGCGGAGCGAGGATGTCGAGCGCCGGGCGATCCCCCCGGACTTCGACTTTGCCGCGATCCCGAGCATGCGGACCGAGGCACGCCACGCCCTCGCCCGCTTCCGCCCGGCAACGCTCGGGCAGGCGGGCCGCCTGGAGGGCATCACGCCCGCCGATGTGACGCTTCTGGCGGTCATGCTCAAGCGCCACGCCGGCTCCCGGCGAGAAGTTGCCGCCGGCGCCGATTCGCACTCTGTTGAGCCTGCGCGCCCCCGATCTACCATCGCCCCGTGATGTTCGGGATGATCACACTTCTGGAACAGGGCGCCGGCTCGCCCGGGCTCGTGCGCGACATGCTCGTGGTGCTCGGGGCCGCGGCGATCATGTCGATCCTGCTGCGCCGGCTGCGGCTCGCATCGATCCCGGGCTACCTGATCGTTGGGGCGCTCATCGGCTCGCTCCCGCACAGCTGGAACCTCATCGGCTCGTCGGAGAGCATCGGACAGATCCAGGACATCGCGATCATCCTGCTGATGTTCACCATCGGGCTGCACCTGGATGTGCGGTCGCTGAGCTCGGGCGCGGGGCCGATTCTGGGCATCGGCGCCGCCTCGACCATCGCCGTGTCGCTCGCGCTCTGGCCGGTCGGCATGATCTTCGGGCTCTCGGCCCCCGGAGCGCTCGCGGTGGCGATGGCGATCTCCATGTCCTCCACGGCCGTGGTGCTCGGGCTGCTCCAGCATCGCAAGGAACTCCACCTGCTGCACGGGCGATTGTGCGTCGGCATCGCCATCATGCAGGACTTGCTCTCCATCGCGGTGCTGGCGATGCTGCCGGTGCTGAGCAAGTGGTCGGATGTTGCTCGTGGCGCCGCGGCGGCCGCGCCGGAGACGCCCCCGCCGGACGACAGCGTCACGCCGGCCTGGATCGGGCTGGTGTCGCAGGCGAGCCTGGCCATCCTCGGTATCGCCGGCCTGCTGGCCTTCGCGAAGTTCCTGCTGCCGCGACTGCTGCGAGAGGCCAGCCGCGGCGGCAACACCGAGGGCCTTCTGGTCGCGTCGGCGGGGGCGGGGCTGGGCGCGGCCGTGCTCACCCACGCGCTGGGGTTCGGGCCCGCTCTGGGGGCGTTCCTCGCGGGATTCATGCTCTCGGCCACACCCTTCCGGCACCAGCTCGCCGGACAACTCTCGCCCATGCGGGATCTGTTCATGGCGGTCTTCTTCACCGCCGTCGGGGCGAAGCTGAACCTCGTCGCGGCGGCGCACTACTGGTGGGTGATCGCCATCGGCGTCGTGCTGACGATGGGCTTCAAGTCCGTCATCATCGGCACGACCACCTGGCTGGGCGGCGCCACGGCGGCGGTGGGGGGGTTGACGGGAGCCCTGCTCTCACAGGCCGGCGAGTTCAGCCTGGTCATTCTCAGTGAGTCGCTCGACCGCAAGCTCGTCTCGGCGCCGGTTCACGGCGTGCTTGTGCCGATCGTGGTCATTTCGCTCGTGCTCACCGAGCCCGCGGCGGAGCTCGGGCGGTCGCTCTCGCCGCGCCTGGCAAAGATCAAGCCCGCCCGGTGGTTCGCGAGCGCGGCGCTGCGCGAGACGAACCCGGGGCAGGCGCCGCAGCCGATGGCCGCGCCCTCCACGCTCCACGGCACACCGACTCCGAGTCTGAGCATGGGCGGCAAGGGAGCGATCGCACGCCCATCGACGATCATGCACCCGCCGGCCGGTGATGCCAAAGGGGCGACCGCCGGGGGCGAAACCCACGATGCGCTGGCGGACCGGCGTCACGTGATCATCGCCGGCTTCGGCATCGTCGGACGAAACCTGGCCGAACACTTCGCCGCCCGCCAGATCCCCTACACGGTTGTTGAGCTCAACCCCGACACGGTCATCAAGCAGATGAGGCTGGGCCGGGCGACGGTGTTCGGCGACATCACCAACCCGGATGTCCTGGAGTCCGCCGGTATTGAGACGGCGGAGGCCATCGTGCTCACCATGCCGGACGACGATGCGACGCTCCGCGCGTGCCGGGCGGTGCGAGAGCTTCGTTCCGACATCTTCATCGCGGCCCGGGCGGGATTCCTCAGCCGGGCCATGGCGGTGCACGATCTCGGGGCCGACCACGTGACCATCGAAGAGGTGGTGACGGCGCAGGACATGGCGATCAAGGTGGTGCAGGCGCTGGATCGGCGGTATGCCGCGCAAGAGAAGGCGATCCCGCACCTGTAGCCCGGGCGGGCCCGGCGCAAAGCAATCGCCCGTGGGATGGATCTTCCACACGGGCGAGGGTCAAGGCGCAGGGGGTTGCGGGCACGAACGACGAGGCGGATCGGGCGATCAGTACTTGCGGAGCACGGACCGAACGATGCCCTGGATCTTGCAGTCCTTCACGATGATGGGCTGGAAGTCGGGGTTGGCGGGCTGGAGGCGGATCTTGTCCCCCTCGCGGTAGAAGGTCTTGAGGGTGGTCTCGCCGCTGGGGAGGAGCGCGACCACGCGATCGCCGTTGCCCGCCGTGTCGGCGCGTTCCACGAGGATGTAGTCGCCGTCGAGAATTCCCTCATCCTTCATGGATTCGCCCTGCACGCGGAGGGCGAACATGGCGCCGTTGCGGCCGGGGCGCGGGCCGACGATGTCGAGCAGATCGAGCTCGTCGCGGTCCTCGACCTTTTCGATCGGGTATCCGGCGGCGATCTTGCCGACCAGCGGGAAGCGGAGCGGGCGTCCCTCATCGGGGACAACCACGCCGTCAGCGATCGACAAAGAGCGAGCCTTGTTGGGATCGCGCGTGAGGGCGCCTTTCTTGATAAGCGCCTCGACGTGCTCGAACACGGTGACCTTGCTCACGCCGATCTGGTCGGCGAGCTCCTGCATCGTCGGCGAATAGCCATGCCGGACGCGGCAGTCGCGGATCAACTGCAGGATCTTGAGTTGCTTCGGGGTGAGATTCATGGTCGGGGACCTCCAACTGGGGATTCGTGTGCGGGGATTGGCCTGCGGGACGAACGGTCAGCGCCGTCGCAGGCCGGATATGCGATGAAAGTGCCGCGCGCCCCGCCCCTCCGGCCAGACCGGCCGCCGAAGTGGTTGAAACGGGAACGAACCGGGCAAAGTCCGACCGTCCCGCGACCAGACGCGGCGAGATCGAGCCCGGCGAGACGGCACGCGTGACGACCACGGGCATCCGAAGACTCGGCGCCGCCGCGGCCGCGATGGACGAGCACCAGGCCAACGCCCGGGAAAGCACGCCGCCCTGCTGCGTGAGGGACCGATCGATTGCCAGAAGCGAACCCGCCTTCAAGGCGAGATCGGACATGTGCACGTAGTCCAAGGATCGCCCTTGGCCGGCATCCGCCGATCGAGCCAGCGGGGCGCGGCGACGGAGCAGGCTGAAGCCCTGTGCGGTCCAACCTGCCGAACCTTCCGACTCCTGGCTGAAAGTATCCAAGCGAGCCGGAGCGGCCGGAGAATGCCTGGTCAGGCGTCCATCGGCCCCCTCGAGAATGTCGGTCACGAAGTCCCCACCCGGGCCAAGACGAACGAGGGCGCTGGAGCTTGTCGCGGAGTCGATGAACGGCATGGGAACCTCCCGCAGATCCGGGTTGCGGTTGGGCGAGCCAACCGTCCCGAAGACCCGCCGCCAAGCCGCCAGACAGCGCGGCAGATGGCGACGTTGGGTTCCACCCGTTGTGCACTCGTCCTGTCGATCCACGACAGGTTGGGCTGACCGCAGCCCGCTGGATGATCGGCGACTCGATCATGTGTGGCCCAGAAACCGAAGGGACAACCGTTCGGTTCACGATAGCCTATCATCGACCAATCTGCAAGCGACGAAGCGAGATTTTTGGAGAATATCTTCCATGTAGAGCCCGAACATTCGAGGGTTATCCCGAATAACCACTTGGCGGCGGCATCCGTTTTCAAGTCCCGATGCGCTCGAACTTGGAGCCACGGCGCGCGATGCGGCGGCGGATCTCAAGCATCGTGATGTCTGCGCGGAGCCTCGCCGCGTCGAGCTTGAGCTCGACCGCAAGCTGGTCGAGCGTGCGAGGCGCATCGAGCGCTGCGAGAATGGACGACTGCGACGGAGTCAGTCCCGCGTTGGTCGGTATCTCTGGTGCGGCCTGTTGTTGGGAGTTGAA
>DASZWV010000272.1:0-3530 GCA_035546115.1 Phycisphaerales bacterium | reverse complement strand
GCTGTTCCGGTCGGTCTGGCTGCTGGTGTATGCCGCGCTGCGGACGGGCGCCGCGGCTGGGGGCGGGATGGAGATCGTCGCGGAGAGCGCGATCGACAGCATCCGGTTCGGGCATCTGGGCGCGGTGATTGTGGGGCTTCTCACGGTGCTGGACATCGGCGTGATCGTCTGGTCGGGGGTTCGTGCCCGCAAGCGGCCGTATCCGGCGCAGCAACTGCTGCTGACGCAGGGGCTGCTCGTCTATCTCGGCCTTTCGCACATCGCGGCGATGGTCATGCTGAACCAACCGGGCTTCCCGTGGGTGATCATGTTCTACCACGTGGTCGCGTGCCTCTTTCTGCCGTGGACGCCCCTGCAGGCGCTGCGGCCGATCGTGCCGCTGGTCATCGTGAACGCGGGCGCGGTGATGCTGTTCCGGTCGGACTGGTCGTTGACCGGGCGAGCGATCATCGCCTCGTTCAGCGTGCTGGCGATTCTGCCGGGGGTGTTCGAGGCCTGGGTGCGCCACAGTCGGCGGGCGTCCACGTTCGGCCTGAGGATGATGCAGGCCAGATATGGGCAGATGCGCCGAGAGCTCTATGACGCTCGTCGAATCCACGAGGCGCTGTTTCCGAGGCCCATCTCGGACGGTCCGCTTCGGTTTGAGTATCGGTATCTCCCGATGCTGCAGATCGGCGGCGACTACCTGTACTCAAGGTTCTCTCCGGCGCGCGAGCCGGGCAGGGCGCCCGCGTTCAATATCCTGCTCATGGATGTGACCGGGCACGGCATCGCGGCGGCGCTCACGGTCAATCGGCTGTACGGGGAGGTCGAGCGGCTCTTCGCGGAGGATCCGCACGCGGGCCCCGGCGAGGTGCTCGTCGCGCTCAACCGGTACGTCCACCTGACGCTGGCCACGCACTCGATCTATGTCACGGCCCTGTGCCTGCGGGTGGATCAGGAGGCCGAGCGGCTCGAGTACGCCAGCGGCGGCCATCCGCCCGCGTTTCTGTGCTATGCGGATGGGCGTATCGACCAGCTCGATTCCACATCGTTCGTGCTCGGTGCGTGCGCCGGCGCCGATTTTCAGCCGTCGGTGCAGACCCGGAGTTTTCGCCCCGGCGATACCCTGGTGGCGTATACCGACGGCGCCCTGGAGTGCCGGAACCAGAGCGGCAGGATGCTCGGTGTCAAGGGGCTCGCGGCGATGGTCGACTCGGCGTTCAAGGCGAACGGAGGATCGAGGCACGCCATGGCGGCCGCCGTTCTGGCCGCCGTGGACAGCTACCGATACGGGCCGCCGGAGGATGACACCCTGATCGTGGAGATCGCCTGCGCTTCTTCCATTCGGGAACCGACCGTGCACGTTGACGGCGTGCGTCAGCGCACAACAATGCCTGTGTAGGGGCGGCGGGCGGGGCGGCCAATGCTGGCAGACGCACATCTCGCCCGAGGCCATGATGGCGCCGCCGTGGCTCCGGAATCGAACTCGATCAAATGACCTATCCAATCGCCATCCTCGGTCCCACGGGATACACGGGTCTCGAACTCATCGAGATCGTCGCGCGACATCCGTCGATGCGGATCGAGTATCTCGCATCGGCCCGAACGCCGGAGCCGCGGATCGATGCGGAGTTTCCCCGCCTGGTCGGGCGACTCGGGGGCGCGACCGCGCAGTGCAAGCCGTTGAGTCACGACGCGATCGCGGAGGCGTGCAAGGGAGGGATCGCGTTTCTCTGCCTGCCGCACGAGGCGGCCATGCAGCACACGCCGGAGCTCCTGGCGCGCGGGCTGAAGGTCGTGGATCTTTCCGCGGCCTATCGCATCAAGGACCGGGCCGTTTACGAGAAGACCTACGGCCACCCGCACACGGATCCGCGGAACCTGGACAGCGCCGTGTACGGCTTGACGGAGTTCGCCCGCGATCAGGTCCGGCAGGCAAGGCTCGTCGCGAATCCCGGCTGCTATCCGACGGCCGCGGCGATTGCGCTGCTGCCGCTCCTGCGTGCGGGGATGATCGATCCGGGTTCGATCATCATCGATGCGGCGAGCGGGGTGAGCGGGGCGGGGCGCGAGCCAAAGCCGCACACGACGCTGGCCGAGGCCGGGGAGAACTACTCGGCGTATGGCATCGGGACGCACCGACACCAGCCGGAGATCAACCAGACGCTTCGGGTGCACGGTCGCTACCAGTCGCCGCACGCATCCACGCAGGCGGAGGCGCTGTTCGTGCCGCACCTGCTGCCTGTCGAGCGGGGGATTCTCGAGACCATCTATGCGACACCGTCGGAGAAGAGTCTGACGTCGATCCAGGTCGCGGAGGTTCTCACCAGGGCGTATGCCGATGAACCCTTCGTGACCGTCCGCAAGGACTCTCCGTCGCTGCGCGATGTGAACCGGACGAACAAGGTGCACGTCAACGGGCGGGTCGTTGGCGGGCGTGTTGTGCTGGTTGCGGCGATCGACAACCTCGTGAAGGGCGCCAGCGGTCAGGCGGTGCAGAACGCGAACCTGATGCTGGGGATCGAGGAGACGGCCGGCTTGTTGTAGCCAACCGGCTCGATGATCGATCGGGGGTCGATCCCGACGCCTTCGACGCATGGCGGCTTGCCACACCACCCACTACCCTCAACGCGATGCGCATCGTCTTCTTCGGCTCCGGCGCCTTCGGCCTGCCGACGCTCCAGCACCTCTCTCAGCGGCACGAGATCTTCGGCGTCGTCACGCAGCCGGACAAACCGGCCGGGCGCGGCGGAAAGCTCTCGCCCACGCCGATCGGCGAGTGGTCGGCGACCCACCTTTCCGGCGTGCCGATCATCAAGCCGTCGCGGGTCGGCGAGCCGGGGGTCATCGAGCAGATCCGATCGATTCCCGCGGACGCGTGGGTCGTCATCGCGTTCGGGCAGAAGCTGCCGAGATCGCTCCTGGAGGGGCGGTTCGCGATCAACCTCAACGCAACGATGCCGCCCGCGACATCCAGCAGAACGCCGGGCTCTTCCTGATGGGTTCCCGGGGTTGGACGCACGCGCCGCACCTTGATCTGGATCGGCCGGAACGACCCACCGGGTTGAGCGGCGGGACCGGGCGGGATGATCGCCGCCGTCACCCCCGGCCAGGGCGTCAGGGCGTGGACCTGCCGTCGAACAAAGTCGGCCTTCTGGGCATAGTCCACGTTGTCGTCGGACTTGCCGAGCTTGGTCGCGATCGTTACCAGGTTCTCGTCCTGCACCACCGGGTTGAGGCGATTGGCCGCGAAGTCAGACAGCACCCGCTCGACCAGCAGCGGTCCGTCGAGGGCGAGCAGGTCGTGCAGCTCTCCGGCCGTCATCAGCGGGTCGATCGGGCGTGTGTGCGCGCCGAGAATCTGGCCCGCATCCATGCGATCGGCCAGGGTGATGACGCTGTTGCCGGTCTCGGTGTCGCCCGCGAGAATGGCCGCGTTGATCGGGGCGGCGCCGCGCCAACGGGGCAGAAGCGATGCGTGGAGGTTGATCGCGAACCGCCCCTCCAGGAGCGATCTCGGCAGCTTCTGCCCGAACGCGATGACGACC
>DASZWV010000271.1:0-8522 GCA_035546115.1 Phycisphaerales bacterium | reverse complement strand
GCGACAACGCGGCGAAGGTTGTCGACGATCTTGCCCGGCGCGTGCGGGCCGTCCTCACGCCCGAACAGCGCGACGAAGTGCTGCTTGGCCGGCCAGGTCCTTCCGCGGATCCGTTCAAGGCGCCGCGCGAGGAAGACGAGCCGTCGGACTGGAACCCTCCGGGCATCCACGCGAACAAATGAGCCGCTCCTCGCCGCTCCCCTCAGCCCGCCTTCTCCAGCCCCTCCAGCTCCCGATCCATGTTGTCCCGCGCCGCATCCTCCAGCTCATCGTGAAAGTGGGGGGTGAAGAAGATCCGGTCCTTGTCGATCATCCGCTGCAGGAACGCCATCCGCCCCGCGCGGAACTGCTCATCGCTCGCGAACGCGAACTCCGCCCGGATCGCCCGCGCGTACGCGTCGTACTCCGCCGCCGGCGCGCCGAGCACCGCCAGGTCGATGTCCGCCACGAGCGCCGGATCCCCCCGCGCCGGCGGCGACGAATGGTGCGTCGCCATGATGCACTCCTGCGCCCGCGCCGCGAACTCCGGCGCGCACCCCAGAAGCCCCGCGAGCATGCCCGCCGCATCCGCCGACCGATCCTCGTTGTCCGGCCGCTCCGCGAAGTACACGCTGTCGTGCAGCCACAGCGAGAACTCCACCAGGTCCCTGTCGCCCGCCAGCATCCGCACCGTGTCGAACACCCCGAGCACGGCCGCGATGTGCTCTAGGTTGTGATACGCCCGCACCGGGTGCGCGTACATCGTCGCGAGCATCCCGTACGTCAGCTCCCCCTCCTCGTGCCCATGAAACGCCCCGATGCGCGAGGCGAGGGCGAGCCAGCGATCATGGAGCGGATTGCGCAACATGCCGGGGTCCAAAGTTCACCGATCGAATCGCCGCTTGAATACCCGAAGACGCTCGTCGAGCAGGTCCTGCGAGACCCAGAACCGGGTCTCCCGAAGCCGGGAAAATGCCGCCGCAAGCTCGAGCATACCACGAGACGGGGCAAGCTCGAGCACGCCGATCGTTCCCATCGTCCACAGGCCGCGTTCCACGGCGATCTTTCTTCCCCGGAGATCATCGATCAGGATCGCATCCGCGTGCAGCTCGCTCGCCAGGCAGATCGCCGCCGCTTCGCCCGCCCCCAGCGGAGGAATGGCCGTCGGCCGGGTCGCGGGACGAACATGCAGCCACTCGGGCGGCGATCCGGCGAGCAAGTTGATCGCGTCGTCGTGGCGGTCGTCCCGGAGCTCGGCGACCACCTCCGGAGGCACGAACACATCCTCGAACAGCCGCGGCACGATTTCCAGATCGCCGGTTGCTGCCAGCGTGATCAGCGGCGAACTGTCCGCGACAACAAGCATCAGCCGCGCTTGCCAAACAGGTGCTCGATGGTCCGCCAGTCTTGCTCCACATCCGCGAAGGTGGGCGACCCTTCGAAGACGTTGCGCTTCTTCAGCCACGCGTCGGTATCGAAGCGATTCAGCCCGAGCACCCGAGACAGGTCGTGGTGGCTCAAAACCTCGCGACGGAAGAGGTCGATGAGAAACGACTCCCGCACGCCGAGCTCAAGGTCCGGCATTTCCCGGCGGATGCGCTCTTCGAGCTCGGCGGGCAGATTCAGGTTGAGGTTGACGTGGAGGCACATGGCAGCTCGCAAGTATATCGGCCACGCGCCCCGCTCACTCCGGCAACCCCACATCCCCCGAATCGTCGTAGTCCTTGTCCGGCCCGCCCCCGTCGCGATGGTTGGCCACGGGCCCCGTCTTCTTCCCCGGCGAGAACGGCACCACCTCGATCTTCGCCCCGAACGGATCGGGCGCCGCCGGCGCGCTCGGCCGCCCGCGACCGTGCGCCGCGTACGTCGGCGAGAGCCCCGTCCCGCCCGTGAACGTCCCGTAGTCCTTGAACCGCGTCGTCGCCTGGTCCCACGTCAGCTTGATCGAGTCCGTCGGCCCGTTTCGCTGCTTGGCGATGATCAGCTCCGCCTCGTTGATCTTCGACTCGTTCTCCGCCATCCAGTCCTGGTCCCCCACGTGGTAGTACGACTCGCGGTGCAGGAGCGCCACCACGTCCGCGTCCTGCTCGATCGACCCCGACTCGCGCAGGTCCGACATCTTCGGCCGGTTGTCCCCGCGCGATTCCGGACCGCGGTTGAGCTGCGACAGGCAGATCACCGGCACCTTCAGCTCCCGCGCCAGCGCCTTCACGCCCCGCGAGATCGCCGACACCTCCACCTGGCGAGACTCCCGCGCCGACCCCGGCGCCGTCATGAGCTGCAGGTAGTCCACGAAGATGCACTTCACCCCGTACTGCGCCACCAGCCGCCTCGCCCGCGTCCGCATCCCCAGCACCGTCAGCCCCGGCGTGTCGTCGATGTACATCGGCGCATCGTGCAGCTCGTACATCGCCTCGCACAGCCGGTCGTAGTCCTCATCCCGCAGCCGCCCCGACCGCATGTCGTGCGACGAGTAGCCGGAGCGCGCCGACAGCATGCGCTGCGCGATCGCCCCCTTCGACATTTCCAGCGAGAAGAACGCCACCGGAACCGGCTGCGACTTCTTCGGCGACCACGGCGTCCCGCCCATCGCCACCTGCTCGGCAAGGTTGAGCGCGAGCGCCGTGTTGTGCACGCACACATCCCGCGCGACGAAGTTGTGCGTCCCCGGGATCGTCAGGTCGTACACCCGCATCGGCCCCAGCGGCTCGATCGACACGATCTCGTCCCAGTACACCTCGCTCTCCGCCAGCGCCGCAAGCCCGGCATCGCCCAGCACGCTCGCGATCTTCCCGAGCCGCTCGCGCGACAGCGCCCGCGCGCCGACGTGCATGTTCGGCGCGCCCCCGATCCGCCGCGCCAGTTCCGACCACGACATCTCTCCCTTGGCCCGCGCGATCTGCCCCCAGACCTCCACGGGAACCAGGTCGCGATTCGTCCGATACCGCCGCGTCCGAAGGGCCGCGAGCACCCGATCGGTCGCATCCTTCTTCCCATGAATCCCGATCCGCTCAATGAACGTCCGGATCGACCGCGCATCGGTGATGTCCAGTTGCCAGCTCGGCCGCCGCGCCTCGCGATACTTCACCCACCGCGCCCGCAGCGACGCGATCACCCCGAATCGCAGCAGCAGATGCTGCACCTGCCGCGCCAGCCGCTCGCTGATCGTCGCGTACCCAAGCTGGCTCTGCCCCGACGCCAGAACCGTCGCCCATCCGTCCGTCGAGAACAGTCGGTTCAGGAACAACGCCAGCTCCGGCTCCGGCAGCGTAAACACGCACGCCGGAACGTGCTTCGCCCCCGAGCCCGCCCCCATCAGCCCATGCGCCCGCAGAAATCCGGTCATGGCGCTCGGCGTGTTCTTCCGGATGCGCTCCAGCCCGCCCGGGCACAGATCATCGCCGCGCACCTCCAGCACCCCGCAGATGCGATCGAACGTCTCCGCGTCCGGCGCCGTCGCGCCGCTGTCCCAGTGCGTCACCGACGCCGCCGAAACACCCACCTCCGCCGCCAGCCAGCGACGCGTGCGAGACCGCTCCCGGATCGCCCGGTCCAGCCGCGCCCCGAACGCCCGCCGCCCCGCCGGGCGTGCCGTCCCGTCCGAAACGACCCGCCACGAGGGCGCACACTCCGCCCGGCTGTCCGACACCGTCAGCCGCAGCCCGCCGAACTCGCGCACCGCCCCCTCAAAGTCCGCCACGATCTCCGGATTCCTCGAAGTAAACCGCGCCACCGTTCCCGTCAAGCCCCCATCCCCGATCAAGTACGCCAGCAGCTTGATCTCGCACTCGCGCATCGGCACATTGCCGAACACCTCCAGCCGCCGGGGCACCGCAACCCGATCGCCCTCGCTCAACTCCCCAAGCGGCCTCCACCCCTCGACCGTCAAGAAAGGATGCGGCAGCGTCGTCCGAATCCGCCGCCCGAGCCGCGTCGTCACCTCGAATACCGGCTTGTCCCCATCGTCGATGAAGTCCGAAGGCGCGGCCCAACCAAGCTTCATGTCATCCCGCAGCGTCGGAATCCGTCCCTCCCGCCGCCGATACAGCTCCTCGATCGTCGCGATCGACCCATCCTCCAGCACGATCTCCTCGCCCGCCGCAAGACACTTGCCCATCGACGGCCGCGCCGCGATGATCACCATGTCCCCCGGCTGGATCCCGCTCGTCAGCTCGTCCAGGTCCTTGTAGTGCGTCGGGATCCCGCTCAGCCCCTTGCCCTGCAGCGCCAAAAGCCGCTGATACTCCTGCTCCACCAGCTGCGCCAAAGACTGCGCATCCGACGTCTCCTCCGCCTGCGCGATCTCAAAGACCAGCGCCTCGGCCGCATCGATGATCGGCTTGGCCCCGTCCGGCCCCAGCTCCCCCGCGTTGTACGCGTCGTACACGATCTGCCCGCCCGCCTCGATGAGCTTCCGAAGCCGGTGCTTGTCCGCCACGATCTTCGCGAAGTGCACCGCCGTCGCCGGACCCGGCGTCTCGGCCGCCAACTTCTCCAGGTACGCCGCCCCGCCCACATCCTTGAGCTGCTCATTGTCCGCCAAGGACTCCGCCAGCAGCACCAGGTTCCCCGCCTGCTTCTGGTCGTACGTCCGCACCAGCGCCGAATAAATCGCCGCGTGCTTCTGCTCGAAGAACGCCCCCGGATCCTTGACGATCCCGATCACGTCGTGAATGACGCTCGGCTCCAGGATCATCGCCCCCAGCAGCGACATCTCCGCCAGCGGCGCCTGCGGCGGCGGCTTGTCGAACAGCTTGTCCAGCGGCAGCACCGGCCGCTGAAAATCCCCGCGCCCGCGCCCGCGACGCCCCTCGGGGCCGGTTGACAGGTTGGTTTCGGTTGCTTCGGCCATCGGTGGGCGATGCTAGCGGCAGGGGTGCCGCCATCGCTCCCGCCCCGCTCACCCGACAGCAAGCGCCCAAGTGTTCCGATCGTTCTCCACGACCATTGCGCATGACCTGTCGGTCTCCGCGGCGGCCAATCCCCGCCCTCTTTGCTAGCATTTCCCGTGAAAAACGCAGCGCAATCGGGCATCCCCGCGAGCCCGCAGACCGTCGGCAGCTTCGACCAGTCCGATCTCCCCGCCGCTCTCCCCGGCGATCTCTCCGATCCCCTCCCCGCCGATCCCTTCGCCGTCTTCGCGCAGTGGTTCGATCGCGCCGCCCGCGAACGCATCCAGCCCAACCCCAACGCCATGACCGTCGCCCTCGTCGGCGAAAACGGCCACCCCAGCGCCCGCATCCTGCTCTGCAAGTCGATCGACCCCGCCTCCGGCCACATCGTCTTCTTCACCAACTACCGCAGCCGCAAGGGCCGCGAGATCAGCGCCAACCCCTGGGCAAGCGTCGTCTTCCACTGGGACATCCTCGACCGCCAGGTCCGCCTCGAAGGACCCATCGTCAAGTGCCCCGCGCCCGAGAGCGACGCCTACTTCGCCACGCGCCCCCTCCTCAGCCGCATCGGCGCATGGGCCAGCGATCAGAGCGAGCCCATCGCCACCCGCGCCGCCCTCGAGGCCAAGGTCGACGCCACCCTCCGCCGCTTCGGCCTCGATCCCGCCAACCTCCCGCCCCCCTCCCAGCAGGTCCACATCCCGCGCCCGCCGCACTGGGGCGGTTTCCGCCTCTACGCCCAGCGCCTCGAGCTCTGGTGCGCCGGCGCCGGCCGACTCCACGACCGCGCCGCCTGGACCCGCGACCTGCGCCCCACATCCGACGGCTTCACCGCTGGCCCATGGCGCGGCGGGCGCCTCCAGCCCTGATTTGATCTGAGACCGGCGGCCGTTCCCACGAACGGCTCGGGCGCCGTCGCAAGTGTCGAAGTTCTCGGACGCGAACGCACCCCGTGGCCGGGGAAACCCCCCTTCGTGCTGAATCCGAATCGCGGTTTGGACGATTCCCTCCTGGGAACTTGCACTCCCCGGCCGGAGCGATCATTGCGCCGGCTGTTCGCAGACGAGGCCATCCGGATGCCGACGGTCGTTCCGCGGCTTGCCGTTCGAGGTACATGCTTGGTGACGCTCCGGAAAGATCTTCCCGCCGCCGAGGTCGAGGCGCTCCACGAGCGCCTGAATCGCGCGCTCGACGGCGTCGGCGTCGACACCCAGCCCAAGGTCGCCCAGCGCCTCGTCGAGCTCTCCCAGAATCCCGACGCCCAGATCAAGGACTATCACGAGGCCATCCGCACCGACGCCGCCATGACCGGCCGCGTCCTCCGCCTGGCCAACTCCGCCTTCTACGCCCAGCGGCAGCCCGTCACCCGCCTCGAGCGCGCCCTGGTCATCCTCGGCGTCGAGCGCACCAAGGCCATCTCCCTCGGCTTCTTCCTCAGCCGCGCCGCCGCCGCCGCCGGCGCCCGCTCCATCAGCCGAAAGGTCTGGGGCGAATCCGTCTACCGCGCCAGCCTCGCCTCCGCCATGGCCCGCTCCATCTGCCCGCACCTCGCCCCGGAGGCCTTCATCGTCGGCCTCATGCTCGACTGCGGCCAGCCCCTCATGTCGCGCCTCATCGGCCCGGAATACGACGACCTCCACGACGAGCACCGCAACCCCGCCCGGCTCCACGCGGCCGAGTTCGCCTGCCTCGAGTTCACCCACACCGACGTCGTCAACGCCCTCATGCGCCGCTGGAAGATGCCCGACGTCCTCGCCCGCCCCATCATCTCCCACCACCTCCAGCCCGCCGTCGGCAAGAGCACCGACGCCTGCGACCTGCTCCACCGCCTCGCGTACTACGTCGGCGCCGTGCAGCTCGAGGAGGTCGGCGGCGAGAACCGCCCCCTCGGCCGCGCCCCCATGTCCACCATCGCCGAGCGCCTCTTCGAGGTCCTCCCCACCCAGGTCGAGAGCGTCGTCCGCGCCACCGCCCAGTCCTACCACGACACCATCACCGTCTTCAGCGACGTCGGCGACGCCATCAAGGACGTCGACGCCCTCTCCGACCGCGTCCAGGGCCAGCTCGTCGAGATCATGGACCAGCAGATGCAGCGCACCGTCCGCTCCGAGACCGCCGCCGGCCCCGAGCGCGTCAAGGTCGGCCCCCAGACCATCGAGGTCGAGCCCTCCCGCGCCGGCGAGGTCGTCGCCTACATCAACGCCACCGACGGCCAGCGCATGATCTCCTGCACCCTCGCCCCCGACCACGAAACGCCCGAGTCCGTCGGCCACCTCCTCGGCCTCGACGGCGCCGCCCCCGCCGACCTCGCCAATCTCATGCAGGTCATGCGCCGAATCGCGGCGTGAAAACACGGTTGAGCACGATCCTCAGTCGAGCGACCCAGCGCCGCCCCCTGCGAGCAAAACGGGCGAGACCCCACGGCCCCCGCGCACACGCACGAGTCGCCGGGCTCGATTCGTGTACAATCGCCGATGACCTGCGAACGAGCGTCATGCACACACGACCCCAGACTCATTCCGGCGACTCGTGGCACGCGCAAAGTGATTCGGGCCACCCGCCGATCCTGTCACTGCAAGACCAGAACGGCCAATCCACAGAACTGAAAACAGAATCTGAAAGGACGAGGTATGCCGACACTGCTGGTGACACTGAAAACTCAAGCGATCCTACTGTCTTTGATTATAGCTTTCGAGGTCGCAGCACAAGCCGGGTCGCAGCCCGAACATGGTACAACCATTGGCTCCGCACCCAGCGGCCCTCCATCAAAAGAACCTGGACACGATGGACTGTCCCTCAGGGAAACAAGTCACCGCAGTGGCGTATGGGATGGAGTAGATGTTGATCCGGAAACAGATCGTGTTTACTCGCTCGGATCGATGGCCTGGTCCGTCGAGGACCAAGCGTGGACAGGCCAACTAGTGTGCATCGATGGCGTCGGCAAGGAACTGTCGAAAGCTCCGATCAGCGGAAAGCAACAACCTCCAAGTTCACTGCGAGTTGCAAGAGGCGCTGCGAGCGACCCTGTAATCGTGCTATATGGGCGCACTACCAAGTACGTCTACGGATTCGACACCGCAGGCAAGTCCCTTTGGGTGAACCACACGGGATACGTAAACGACGTCGTCTGCGCAAATCCTCGGGGGCTAGCAGATCAGGAAATACTTGTGGCCACCTCGGATCAGGGAGTCGCGCGCTATCGATTAGATGGAACGGCTTTGCCCAATGTCGAGAGTCCTTGTTCGTATATTAGTAGAATGACGACCGTGCGTGCGCGGGAGGGAAAATGTTCCGTTCCTGTTTTGAAATTGCCTCGACGATCACTGCTCATCGCTGGCGAGGGAGACAAAAAGCCTACGGAGATTCAGACCAAATTTGACATGGTAGAGATTGATGCGATTGGGGGATCGGATGGTCCGGCAATAGTTGGTTTGAGTTATGCACCACCCCTCAGGATGGAATCAATCGCTTTAACGGGGAAAGTCAACTGGGACATCGTGGACAGACAGGTGCAGAGCTATGTCGTGAGCGTTGCTGGGTCTGGTTCCTCTCAACTGGTCGCCGTGACTTTCAAAGATGGCAGTTTGCGAATTTACCATGCACTTTCTGGGAAGCTGCTTTACGAGGCGCGTGTCGGGTTTTGGGCTCACG
>DASZWV010000270.1:0-2306 GCA_035546115.1 Phycisphaerales bacterium | reverse complement strand
TCATCCCCATTAGCCACGGCTCTGCATGGCTTCACCGCGACCTCTACGAGACGCTCCTGCCCTTCACTCCGGGCGATGAGGCTACCTTCGAGTACGGCGAGGGCGGTGGTGCTGCGGGCAGTCGCAGCGCCCACCCCACGCTCACCGTCCGTATGGAGCCCGACGGCACCCTCACCGGCCGTTTCACACGCACCGATGGGTCGGTGGTCCGGTCGAGCGGCCCGGCAATCGTGGATGACGAGGTCGACCCCTATCCGCCGTTCATCACCGCTGTGCTCGTTGCGCTCGCGGCCGGAAGCAAGAATCCGGGGCTCCGGATCGTGGGGGCGGAGCTGTGACGCCGGGCGCGGGGTTCACCGCACCGGCCGAGGCTCTCACCGGGACTGCCGCCACGCGAGCGTGGTGGGGGCGCCGGGCGATCCGGGCCGCCGCGGACGCGCCTGGTGGTGCTGACGAAATCGACTCCGGCGAGTGGGCGGGCTTCACCCGCGCCGAGGCGATCGCATGGAGCTGGAATCTCTATCAGTACGAGCCGGTCGGGTTCGGTCTGCCGTGCTCGCCGCTCTCGTTCCCCGACGTGAAGGAGTGGCTCGCGGGAGGGATTTCGGTTGCCCGCGATCATCCCGAGCGGGCTCGGAGGTATGAGGCGGCTGGTATTTCGGCTGAGATGTTCCGGACCGTGATGGAGATCTCGGACGCGAGTCGGCGACCTTCGAGATACGGGGTGGGGTTGTAGGAGCTTGCGGAACGGCGGGCGCGCGGTTGCTCGCGCCCCGTCGTTCCTCATCGCCCGACGCCAGGGTTGGGTTTGTCTTGCGGTGCCCGCTCAGGTGGCGGCACCGCTCAGGCGGCCACGCGGATGTACTTCACGTGGCTGGTCCAGAGCTTGCGCTTGGAGACCTTCTTGCCGGGCTCGGGTGCATCGATGATGTAGCCGTTGCCAGCATAGATCGCGACGTGACGGAAGTCGGAGAACCACACGAGGTCGCCGGGCCGCGCCCACTTGCGCGCGATGGTCTTGCCCGCGTGACGCTGCGCGCTGCTCGTCCTTGGGATGCTCTTCCCAGCCTTCTTGTACACGTACCGCGTGAAGCCGGAGCAGTCGAAGCCCGTCCTGGGGCTGGTGCCTCCCCGCTTGTACCGCACGCCGAGGTAGCTCTTGGCGGTGCTCACGAGCTTCTTGGATTCGGCGGCCCGCTTCTTCGCCGCTGCGGCTTTCTTGGCGGCCGCGTTCTTCTTGGCGATGGCCGTGGCTTTCGCGTCGGCCGCCGCCTTTGCGGCTGCCGCTTCTTGCGCGGCACTCGACGCGAGCCCGGCCTCGACAGTGGAGGGATCGTAGGTCGTCAGCTCCAGCGAAGCGGTTTGCGCGGGCGACGAGGCTTCGACCAGTGAGGTCTCGGAGTTGGGGTTGCTGGGCGTTGGTTCTGTGTCCGAAGCGAACGCTTCGGCGGGTGAGGCCATCAAGAGGAGACTTCCTCCGACAGCCGCTGCGAACATGGACGTGATCCTGCTGCGGGTGCTGGTAAACATTGAATCGTTGCGTCGACTCGGCCCTCATTGAACAAACTGTCTGGGCGGTCGGTGCGGCCTCTCTTTCGTTGGACCGGACGGACGCCGGACCAGGAGAACCAACGCTTTGGCCGTTCCGTTGGTTGCACTGCGGGTTCTACGAGGGACGATGTGGGGACTCAGGGCGCGTGCTCGCTCGGGTTCGCGTACGTCAAGCGTCGCAATCGGCTTCGACAAGACCAAGAAGCCTCTCTAGCGACTCGCAGCGCACCGACTCTGTGCAGGGACGGGATCGAGCCTCGGGCTGTGCTCCTCGCTCGAGCCCAGCTACAACATGTGGGACTCCATCGAGCCGTACGCGGCGCAACTCGTGGGCGACGAGGGCGGCAACGTGCTGCGCGACGTGGGCAAGCAGGCGCTCGACATCGCCGGCATCGCGTGGCGCCTCCCCGGCCGGGCCGACGCCCTCCTCACCCAGGTGGAGGAGGGTCGCCTTGCCGTGGCGACGCCTCGGCTCGACAAGACCGTGGCGCGGGTCGAACACGCCGAGCGGCGGCTATCGTGGGCCGTGGTGTTTGCGGGGCTCATCGTGGGCGGAGCCCTGGTGAGGGCGGAGTCGCCGGGGCTGGGGAATGTGCTGATGCTGTCGGCGGTGCTGCCGGGGTTGGTGGCGTTGTTTGGTGGGGGGCGGGGTAGACCCCTCCAGGAGCGCCACTCAGACTCTCCAGTGGTTCGAAACTATCGGGCTTTCAACCCTGTCCCCGGCGCACCCGCACGGCGGGCCACCGCGCGCCAAG
>DASZWV010000269.1:0-4994 GCA_035546115.1 Phycisphaerales bacterium | reverse complement strand
ACTGGTTGAACTTCACCGCCACGTCGCGGCACATCTCGATGTGCGCCTCCTGATCCTCCCCGACCGGCACCAGCTCCGGCCGAAACGCCAGAATGTCCGCGCACTGCCCCACCGAGTACAACGGAAATCCGAACGACGGCCCAGGCTTCCCGCCCCCCCCATCCTCCTCGGGTCCGGAGGCGAACAGCTCCCCAAGCTCCATCCCGAACTTGTCCACCAGCTCCGTCTTGATCGTCGGGTTCCGCATCACCTTCTTGAACGGGATCAGCATCGCGAACAAGAACGTCAGCTCCGCGATCGCCGGAATCTCTGACTGCAAGACGAACGTGCTCCGCTCCGGGTCCAGCCCCACCGCCAGCCAGTCCTTCACGATCCCGATCGTGTTCGCCCGAACCTGCTCGGGCTCCGCGCTCAGCGTCGTGAACGCGTGCACGTTCGCGATCAAGAAGTAACAGTCGTACTCATCCTGAAGCGCCAGCCGGTTCTCCAAGGACCCGACATAGTGCCCAAGGTGCAGGCCCGTGGAAGTGGGGGTGTCGCCGGTCAGAATCCGCGGTTTCAAGCTCGACATGGGCCAGACTGTACCCGCATCTACGAGCTCCCCGCGCAAGCGGAGGGGTGATTCCCCGACGATCGCAAGCGCCAGCGCTCCGTCTGTGACCCCTGCGCCGCCGCGCAGATATTCGGACCCGCTTTCAGAACACGGCTTTCTGGCCCTCCGTACCACCGCGATCACACTTCCCCACCCGCGGCCGCAACCGCCGGGCACAACGGGAGATCCGATGGCCAGCCAGCACACCCACAAGAAGGACGCCGCCGACAAGCCCGCACCCGGCCCCCTCGGGGCCGTCCGCAAGTTCTTCCGCGACTGGATCATGCCCGTCGGCATCGTCATGGCCATCATGGCCCCCATCCGCTCCGTCGTCGCCGATTGGAACGACGTCCCCTCCGGCTCCATGCGACCCACCATCCTCGAGGGAGACCGCATCTACATCAACAAGCTCGCCTTCGGCCTCCGCGTCCCGTTCACCCTCGATTGGATCTCCCACTGGGACACGCCCCGCCGCGGCGACATCATCACCTTCGCCTCCCCCGCCGACGGCATCCGCCTGGTCAAGCGCGTCGTCGGCGTCCCCGGCGATCACATCGAGCTCCGCCGCAACGCCCTCTATGTCAACGGCGTCCTCAACGCCAGCGTCGTCCTCGACCCGCGCGCCAGCGGCCAGCTCCCCAACGGCGCCCGCGTCCCCGTCGTCATCGAGAGCGAGAACCTCATGGGCGTCGAGCACCAGATCGCCCTCACCCCCGGCCTCGCCAGCCTCTCGTCCTTCCCGGAGGTCGTCGTCCCCGAGGGCCACTACTTCGTCATGGGCGACAACCGCGACCTCAGCAACGACTCCCGCTTCATCGGCATGGTCCCCCTCGACAGCATCTACGGCCGCTGCGCCGGCGTCGCCCTCAGCCTCAACCCCGACGACGGCTACCTGCCCCGCTGGGACCGCTGGTTCAGCGGGCTCAAGTGAGCCCGCTCATCGCGGATGCATCGCCATCCCGATCACCACGTTCCCCAGGTTGAACAGCGCGTGCATCGTCATCGGCACGCCCAGCCTCCTCGTGCGCTCGTACGCCACCCCCATCGCCACGCTCAGCACGAACAGCACCGGCACGACATACCACGGCACCGGCCCGCCCCCGATCCAGTGCATCGCCGCGAAGATCGCCGACGTCCCGATGATCGCCCCCCACGCGCTCCCCAGCGCGTTCAGCAGGCACGACTGCAACAGCCCCCGATACACGATCTCCTCCACGATCGGCGCCGCCACCACCGCCCCCAGAATCAGCACGCCCTCCCAAGGCGATCCCCGGTTGTCGATGATCGTCCTGAGCGTCGAGTGCGCCACATCGTTCTTCCCCGCCCCCGCGATCCATTCGCACACGATCGACACGCACACGCACACCGGCGCCGCCATCAGCATCGCCAGCGTCCCCGCAATCACATCCCGCGCGCCGATCTCCAGCCCCGCCCTCGCCCCCGCCCGCGCTCGGAGCAGGAACACCATCAGCCCGCCCACCACCAGCCCCGCCAGGTGATATGGGATCGACAGCAGCGCCTCGTGCCGCACCGACCCCGCCGTCCCCACCCCCTTCCATTGCAGCATCAGCATCCCCGCTTCCATCTGCGCCAGATACACCATCGCCGCGCACAGCAGCCACACCGGCGTGGGGATCTTGCTCACATCCCGCGCCCTGTCCAGGGACGTCGGCCGGATCACATCCTTCCACCACAGCGCACCGATCACCGCCGCGCTCAAGGCGAGTGAAACCACGAACACGCTGGGCGTGCCGGTCGCCAACTTCGGCGAACAGTACCCCCGCGCACGCCGTCGCAAATCCCAAATCCCGGATCGGCGCTCCGCAGTCGCGCATCCCCCCAACAATCCCCCCCATGCACGGCGTCCTCAAGCAGATCATCGACCACAAACGCACCGAGGTCGCCGCCCTCAAAGCCCGCATCCCCTTCGAAGAACTCGAGGCCCTCGTCGCCCAGGCCGAGCCCCCGCGCAACTTCTTCGCCGCCGTCACCCACCACCCCGACGCCTTCCACTCCTCCATCATCGCCGAGATCAAGCGCAAGAGCCCCTCCGCCGGCTGGATCCGCCCCGAGTACCAGCAGGCCTTCGACCCCGCCGCCATCGCCCGCCGCTACCACGCCAACGGCGCCGCGGCCATCTCCTGCCTCACCGATGAGCAGTTCTTCGCCGGCGACCTCCGCTTCATCGAGCGCATCCGCGAGGCCGTTCCCCTCCCCGTCCTCCGCAAGGACTTCATCATCGACCAGTGGCAGCTCTGGGAGTCCCGCGCCGCCGGCGCCGACGCCGTCCTGCTCATCGGCGAGTGTCTCACCACCGCCGAACTCGTCGACATGCTCATCCTCGCCCAGCGCCTCGGCCTCACCGTCCTGCTGGAAGTCCACGACGTCGAAACCCTCCTCCGCGTCCGCCCCCACGTCGGTTTTCCGCATCCCTCCTACTTCCTTCTCGGTATCAACAACCGCGATCTGGCCGCCCAGAAGGTGGATGTGAACCACACCCTCCGCCTTCTGGACATGGTGGATGACCCCTCGGTGCTCGTCAGCGAGTCCGGCATCCGCTCAAGCAAGGATGTGACGTGGCTCCGCCACAACGGCGTCCGGATCGTCCTCGTCGGTGAGGAGCTCATGCGGGCCGCGGACCCTGGCGCCGCCCTCGCCACGCTCCTCGGACGAGACGCCCATTGACCCGCCAACCCGCCGGATTCGGTGGTTATTCGGTGCTCGATTTGGCCATACCGGTCAAACCGAGCAAAGGAAAGGCGAATCCCGACCGATAAAGCGAGCGCCGGTGCTCGTACCGCGTAGAACTTTTTCCTGCGTGTCCACGGTTCTCGGACCCGCGGAATACCATCCCGACCGCTTTTTTCAGGCCCGGATCGACGTTCGGGCCGCTGGCCTTCGACGAAACAACAGGGCCGCCCAAGGCGTCCCGGACCCTCATACGGAGCGACAAGCGATGATGCGCAAGACATGGTTCATGGCCGCGACGGTTGCCTGCGTGGCCTTTGCCGGCAGTGCCTTTGCCCAGGTCAACGACGACGCCAAGGCGGTGCTCAACGAGTCGGCCAAGGCCATCAAGGAACTGCAGGGCGTGCAGTTCGACGTCAAGACCTACGCCACCGGCATGCTCAAGGACATCATCGACCTCAGCGGCACCGTCAAGATGTGGCGCCCGCCCACCGGCCCCGTGCAGTGGATGGTCGACGGCCGCGCCAAGGACCCGGGCAAGCAGGACCGCAAGCTCCAGGTCTTCTCCGACGGCACCGTCGTCGTCTGGAACAACTACAACGACAACATCCAGTACACCAGCCCGGCCACCGAGCCCAACGCCATGGAGTCGGCCAACATGTGCCGCGAGCTCATCCTCCAGGATTGGACCTCGCCCACCCCCTTCAACCTCGAGCTCACCCAGTTCCCCAACCTCACCAAGACCGGCATCAACAACGTCAACGGCGAGGTCTGCGACGTCGTCGAGGCCATGCCCTCCGGCAAGGACCGCAACCGCACCTGGTGCATCAGCGTCAAGGACCGCCTCCCGCGCTCCCTCGAGCTCGGCACCGGCAACATGGCCCAGAAGATCTCCAAGATCACCGAGATGACCAACGTCAAGCCCATGAAGTTCACCCAGAAGGACTTCGAGCTTCCGCTCCCCACCGGGTTCATCAAGAAGGACCTGCGCGTCAAGGCCGAGGCGCCGGTCAACACCCCGACCCCCGCCCCCGATCTCGGCATGCCCAAGGGCTCCGAGGCCCCCGCCTTCAACGCCAAGGACACCGCCGGCAACGACGTCTCCAAGGACGCCATGAAGGGCCACGTCTTCGTCATGGAGTTCTGGGGCACCCTCTTCAAGCAGAGCACCGCCCACGCCAACGACATGAAGGCCCTCGCCGAGAAGATGCCCTCCGCCAAGTTCGTCGGCTTCGCCTGCAAGAGCCCCGACAAGGCCGCCACCGACTGGTGGCACTCCTCCGGCCCCGGCTACCCCCTCGTCGTCAACGCCGACCACATCGCCTCCGACTACAAGGTCGCCGGCTACCCCAGCTACTACGTCATCTCCCCCAAGGGCACCGTCGCCGCCTTCTTCCAGGACTTCCCCGGCACCGACAAGCTCGCCACCGCCATCGACGAGGCCTCGAAGTAATCGTGGCGCGGGCATCCTGCCCGTGTGCCTCGGTTCAAGAATCAACGCAACCCCAAGTGACGGAGCGACCACTCGCTCCGTCACTTGTCTTTTTGCCGCACCCTCATGCGGAGCCAGCTCTGATCTGAGATTCGCAACTTGAAACTTGAGATCAGAACTCGCATTCTCAGACCAGCTGACCCGCTCTCACCCCGCGCAGTCCTCAGTCCTCAGTCCTC
Source organism: Phycisphaerales bacterium (assembly GCA_035546115.1). Lineage (GTDB taxonomy): Bacteria > Planctomycetota > Phycisphaerae > Phycisphaerales > UBA1924 > UBA4658. The sequence continues at coordinate 43 of DASZWV010000269.1, read as the reverse complement.
AGCACTCAGCCCTCCGCCCCCGCCACTCCGCACAGCTTGTACA
>DASZWV010000268.1:0-2475 GCA_035546115.1 Phycisphaerales bacterium | reverse complement strand
GATTCGCAGTCTGCCGCGTACCAACGGGTACGTGAAGCACGTTCCCTCCCCATCCTCGATCAGAACGCTTAACGCCGCAGCGGCCAGCGCCGCGTCGCGCCGGGTCGCCCTCGCCGCTCTTCTCGCCGCCGGCCTGCGGCGGGTGAGATCGCGTCGCGGCCTCGCGGCGAGCGTGGGCGAGCATCACGAACCTGCCTCTCTCCCGCTTGACGCGCCGGAGATGTCGGACCTTGATCGTGCCGCACGGTTCGAGCAAGGAGTCGACCAATGCTGAATGTCGAGCACGAACTTCTCCGCCTGCACCGGCTGACCGTTTCGGAACTGAAGGTCGAGTACGAGCGGCTGACCGGCGAGCCCGCCCGCTCCAACAACCGCGTGTTCCTCGTCAAGCGGATCGTCTGGCGCGCCCAGGCCGCGGATCAAGGCGGTCTTACCGAGCGCGCCATCGCCCGTGCCGCCGAGTTGGCGCGAGAGGCCGACCTTCGCGTCAGGCCCCGTCCCGAAATCCACGCCGCGTTCGCCGCTCTCTCTCCGGGGGGATCGCCCGCAGCGCACCTCCCCGCCGCCGGTGCGGTCCTCACCCGCGAGTACCGGGGGCGACGCCTGTCGGTGACTGTCCTGGATCGGGGCTTCGAGTTCGAGGGCAAGAACTACTCGTCCTTGTCGGCGGTGGCCAAGGCGGCGACCGGCGCGGATTGGAATGGCAGGCTGTTCTTTGGCCTGACGGACAGGAAGGCTCGGGCATGACCACGGTGGGCAACAAGAAGGCGGTCCGATGCGCGGTGTACTGCCGCGTGAGCAACGACGACGGCCTGTCTCAGGCGTTCACGTCCTTGGACGCCCAGCGTGCCAGCGGCGAGGCGTTTGTCCAGGCACATCAGGGGGAAGGTTGGCGGTGTCTGCCAGAACGGTTCGAGGATGGCGGGTACAGCGGGGGCACTCTGGAGCGGCCGGCCCTGCAACGTCTTCTCGAACAGGTGGAGGCCGGCGAGGTGGATGTCATCTGCGTGTACAAGCTGGACCGGCTCACCCGCAGCATCCGCGACTTCGGTACGTTGGCGGGCGTGCTGGAGAAGAAGCACGTGGCAATCGTCAGCGTCACCCAGTCGATCGACACCGGCACGTCGATGGGCCGGCTGATGATGCACGTGCTGTTGAGCTTCGCCGCCTTCGAGCGTGAGCTTGCATCGGAGCGGACCCGCGACAAGATCGCGCTGACGCGCCAGCGGGGCCAGTGGTCCGGGGGACGCCCGCCTCTTGGTTACGACATCGCCAATCCCACACTCGTCGTCAACGAGCCCGAGGCGGTCCAAGTCCGCCTGCTTTACGGCAAGTACCTGGAGATTCGCTCCCTGAGCAAGCTCATCGATTGGGCGAGCGAGCGCGGCATCAAGAACAAGCGATGGACTTCCCGTAGCGGGGAGAGTCTCGGCGGATGCGCTTTTGTCAAGAGCACCATGGCGCAGCTGCTGTCGAACCCCGTGTACATCGGCAGGGTCCCGCACAAGGGCACGACCTATCCCGGCCTGCACCCGGCGATCGTCGACGCCCAAGTCTTCAAGCGCGTGCAGGAACTCCTCGCCGAGAATGGCCGCGCTGGCCCGAGCAGGGTTCGCAACAAGTTCGGCGGGATTCTCAAGGGCGTGCTCCGGTGCGGCCGGTGCGGCGGGGCGATGGTGCACGGCGTCACCCGCAAGAACAACGGCATCGAGCACCGCTACTACTCGTGCCTCACAAAGCAGGCGTACGGGGCTCGCCGGTGCGCCGGCGGTGCCGTCCCCGCAGCGCAGATTGAGCGGTTCGTGATCGACAAGGTGCGCGACACCTTCGCCGACCCCCTTTTGGTCGGCCTCGTGCTGGACGCCGCGCGCGAGCGGGGCCTCGAGCGCATACGCGATCTCGAAGCGCGGCAGCTGGCCCTGGCCGCGGAACAGACCGATCTGGCAGTGCTGCGGCAGAACTCCGCGGCCGTTCCGCCGCGGGGACATCACGATGTTCTCCGTGACATCGAGGCGGTCCGGGCGGCAATCGAAGAGGAACGTGCGGCTCTAGTCGATCGTCCGACCACGGAGATGGGCCTGAAGCAGTTCGACTCGGTCTGGGCCACCCTGTCCCCGAAGGAGCAGTCGCAGGTCGTCGCGCTGACACTTGAACGGGTGACGTTCGACGCCGCGGCCGGCGAGATCAAGATCACCCCGCACAGCGCGGTGCCGCAGGAGGCCGCGGCATGAGCACCACCACGTTCAAGGTGCATCTCGTCCGGTGCGGACACGGCCGGATGGAACTCCGGGACGGAGCCCCCCCACTTCCGCCGCCCGTGATCTCGATCCCCGCGCGCGTCGCGCGTCTAGTCGCCCTGGCTCACCACATCGAGAATCTCGTCCGCGCCGGGAAAGTGCGCGACTACGCCGCGATCGCCATGCTGGGCGGTATTACCCGCGCGCGGGTGAGCCAAATCACCAATCTGCTGCTTCT
>DASZWV010000267.1:0-4735 GCA_035546115.1 Phycisphaerales bacterium | reverse complement strand
CATTTCGTTTCGAAAGCTGGGGTGCCATCGTGGCCGCTGGAGCCGCTGGTCGAACGGGTGACACGGTCGGACTCTTGGGGGAATTGGCGCGAAGTCCGACGAGGAATTCGGCGACGTCGTCCTCTTCTGGCCGGACACCCGTCTTGGACTCGACGGCGCCAGCAAGCAGTTCGACGAGCGACTCCTCTCCTTTTTCGACGAGTTCCTCCCAAACGTGGGGAATCGCCGCGTGAGCCTGCGCGCGTCGATTTCGATTGCGATACTCCGTTCGCGCCATTTCGAGAGATTGCCCGGACTCTACTTGTTTTCGCTCGAGATATCGCCGCAAAATCACAGCCGCCTCAGCGGAAGTGCGCTCGAATAGGTCGAGTTTGTAAACTCGCCGATCGTCGTAGCTTCCCTGCTCAGCGGGTAAGTAGAAGCTCCATGTTTGACCATCGGTAAGAACGACAAGGGGAACTCCGGTGTGAAAGGCATATTCCAAGGCTTGCCGAACCGCCTCTTCCGCCTTGCCGGGTTGCTTGACCTCGATAAGTATGGCGGGCTTCGATGGCGGATGGCAGATCGCGAAGTCGGCCCGGCCTTCGCCGGTTTGGTACTCGGGCCAGATGCTTGTGGCGTCCCACGAGTCCCACCCAAGTTCGGCGAGAAACCGAAGGACGATACCCACGGAAATTGCCTGTTCGTTGGGGTATTTGCCCTCACGCAAACGGACGGTGACATCGGTTACGGCGGTTTCGAGCGGCATAAGAGGAAGTGTACGGTGCGGATCTACCGCTGCGGGCTCGCCATCGTCGCCGTTTCCGCCGGTCGCAGGGCCGCTTCAAGAATGCGGGTGTCGTTGGTGCTCAGCGAGCCGTTGGCGTCGAGGTCGGCCGCGCCGTCGTAGCAGGGTGAGCCGCAGAGCAGGTCCTTGAAGGCGAGGTAGAGGTCATCGATGGTGACGTTGCCGTCGTGGGTGACGTCGCCCGAACCGACCGTGACGTTCACCGTGTAGGTGTTCACGCTCGACCGGCCGGAGGGCTCGAAGGCGACGACGACGACGGTGTTGCTGCCGAGGGAGAGGCCGCTGACGGTCCGGCGCCACTCGAAGCGGTCGTACTGCGCGGCCTGGTTGGCGCTGGTGAGCATCGTGAGCGGATCGCCGGCGGGCGGGTTGATGAGGATGTGCACGCGGTTGGTGGTGCGGTCGGCGGCGATGACGCGGAAGGCGTTGATCGGCGAGGCGATCGGGACGGTCGCATCGGCGAGGGAAACGGCGGGGCCGGAGCGGTCGACGTAGATGACGGTGCGGAACTCGGTCCAGATCGGGTCGGTGTTGGAGGGGCGATGGCGGAAGGCGATGACCTTGATGTAATGGATGCCCTCGGAGAGGGAGGATGTGTTGATGGTCTGGCGGTAGAGGCCGGTGGAGTTGGCGGTGTTGTAGAGCGGCGAGGATTGCGTGATGAAGGATTCGAAGCGCGGGATGTACGGGTCGGTGTTGGAAAAGTCGATCGAGCCGTTGCCGTTGAAGTCGGTGGCGGAGCCGGCGGAGGGGAAGCCGCCGTCGATGCGGAAGCAGGCGAAGTCGTCCCAGTTCGGGTCGCTCGGGTCGGTCTTGGTCGTGGTGAGGCGGATCTCGAACTGGTCGGCGTCCACGATGGGGATCGCGGTGATGCGGCGGCGGTAGGACGGGACGCTCGATGGGTCGGCGGGGAGCTGGTTGGGGAAGGCCGTGCCGTTGGTCTGGAGGATCTGGAGCGTGCCGCTCGGCGCTGCTTCGCCGTAGACAACGTAGCCCTTGTGGTGCTGGATGCCGCTGGAGTTCTGGTTGTTGGGGACGGTCAGAAGCACGCGCTGGCTGGAGTCGACGGTGAGAAGTTCGGGGATCTGGTTGCCGGGGTCGATCGTGGGGTCGCCGTGCGCGCCGGTGAGCTCGTGCAGGCGCGTGCCGGCGGGATAGGAGGTCTGGACGTTGCGCGATGCGACGCCGCTGGTGTACGAGTCGCTCACGCCGACGAGGCAGTTGGAGACGCCGCCGCCGGAGCGACGGCGCTCGAAGACGAGCACGTCGGCGCGGGAGCTGTTCACCGAGTCGGTGTAGTTCAGGATGCGCCACTCGCCGCGGGCGTACTGGTTGGAGAGGCGGATGAGCCCGGTGAGGTCGGAGTTCAGCCCGGAGCCCTCGGTGCCGAGGGCGGTGGGGTTGCCCTCGCGCGGCCAGAAGCCGCGGAACTGGTAGCGGTCTATGAACTCGCGCGAGTTGTAGTAGATGTTCGGCGGGCCGGGGCGGAAGAGGAGGTATGTCCACTCGGGGAGGGCGTACATGTTCGGGCCGGGGAGCGAGGGAGGGGAGCCGCCGTTGCCCGCCGAGCCGTTGTCGTGGCTGAAGATGTGGTTGACGCCGAGGGAGCCGTCGTTGCCGAAGGTGTTGGCGGTGTCCCCGCCGCCGTCGACGGTGTCGAGGTGGGCGAAGAGCACGTTGTCCCAGGAGCCGACGCCGCGGGCGTTGAGGAGGTCGCGGAGCTGGCCCGCGCCGTTGAGGTCGAGGGCGTCGCGATTGCCGAAGCCGTCCTTGCGGGTGTAGGTCTGGGTGAAGGAGTTGGAATCGACGATCTCGCCGAAGGAGAAGGGGGTGAAGCTTGCGCCGGCGAAGTCCTTGCGGCGGTTGAAGACGGCCGAGTCGAAGTACTGGTTCCAGAACCACTGCGGGATGTGCTTGGCGGCGTCGAGGCGGAAGCCGTCGGTGTGGATCACCTCGCACATCCATTGCACCCAGCGGGTGAGGTAGCCGGTGGCGTTCTCGGCGATCGGGTCTCCCTGCGAAGGGTCGGCCGTGTTGTACGGATAGAAGGTGACCTGCTGCTGGCCCGAGGGGAGCGCGGAGTTGTTGAAGATCGACGGGGTGAGCTGGCGGTCGGGATAGAACCGGACGTTGTTGGGGTCGGGCCGGTTGCGGACAGTGCCCGCGGGGATGTTCTGCGGGTTGCCGGCGGTGGTGGGCTGGCGGATGTACTGGTAGTTCTTTTCCTGGGCGATGTCGATGAGGCTCAGGAGATCGCCGGTCCAGAGGTCGTAGTTCGCCATGCCGGGATCGAAGGACTGCTTGCTGCCGTCGTGGAAATCGCCCCAGAAGTCGGAGCCGACGCGGAGCGCGAAGCCGGGATAGCCGCCGGCGTTGTAGAAGTCGTTCGAGTTGTTCCGGCCGGAGTCGTGGTTGAGGACGATGTCGAAGTAGACGAGGCTGGAGGTCTGGTGGAACTCATCCACCATCGCCTTGAGGTCGTCCTGCGTGCCGTAGGCCGTCTCGTTGCCGGGTGAGCCGAGATCGAAGCGGTCGAAGGTGTCGTAGCCGGGGCTGGTGTTGTCGGCGGCGCGGCAGGGGGGCGGGAGCCAGACCGAGGAGTACCCGGCCATGAAGAAGTCGGGAGTCTTGTACTCGATGGTGGACCAGCGGGATTCGAACCACTGGAGGAAGACCGGGTGGTCGTCGGCCAGCGCCGGGGCGGAGCAGAACCACCCGCACAGCAGGGCGAGCGCGGCCAGAGCGCGGCCGGGATGCGCAGAAGGCCGGCGGGAGGGAACGGAGGGCCGCGGATCGCTCATCCAAACTCCTTCGTGGACGATCCCCACCGGCGAGAAGAGCCGCGAGGGTCGGAAAAGCAAGAATAAACCCTGGCGCGGAATGGGCCAAGGAAGTGGGCGGATTCGCCCCTCCCGGTCAAAATGGTTCGCGTCGTGGACGGGGTGGGTTGCGGAAAACACCTGGGATCAGCGGGCGGGCGCCGGCTCGCCGGACGATGCGCTGGTGAAGGGGGAGACCCCGGCGATGACGGCGTTGCGCGATCCGGGATGCACGAGCTGCTGGATGAAGCGGTCGTATTCGGCCGCGACCTGGGAGACGTCGCCGAAGTAGGCGATGAACACGCCCGGGCCGCGGCGGGTGAGGAGCATGCGAAAGGCGGCGTCCTTGCCGAAGGTGCGGATGAGCTGCGCATCGATGGAGCCCGAGGCGGTGTCGTTCAGGAGCGTGCTCAGGGCGCCGCGATACTTCGGGCCGTCGGCGCCGCCCTCGGCGAGGAAGAGCGTGAGGGCCCAGACCTGCGCGTAGTAGTCGAGCGCCTCGGTGGAGCGGGATGTGCCGCCGACGAGGAGATTCTGCGGCGCGGATTCGAGCAGCGCGGGGAGCGGCTTGATGCGGCCCTGCGCGGCGGCGCGGCGGAGCTGGTCGAAGCGCTCGGGGTTGAGCCAGGGAAGGAACTCGGGGTTGCCGCGGCCGTCGAAGCGGTGGCCCTCGTGGTAGGTGGCGATGCCCTCCTCGAGCCAGACCGGGAGCGGGCGCTTGAAGGCCCGCTGGGTGTACTGGTGCCATCCCTCGTGCGCGACGATGGCGGCGGTGTCGTGGCTGCCGATGTCGAAGAGGAGGGCCTTGCCGCCGAAGGCGAATCCGCCGCGGGGGATGCGGAGGAAGATGTCGGCCTGGTCGCCGGTCATCTGGCGCGTGAGCAGGGCCCAGTCGGGGCGGGTGCGGAGGATGTAGGTGTCGAGCTTGAGGTCGGGCTCGGGGAGCGGCGCGGTCGTGAGTTGTGTGCGGTAGGCGGAGAGGGCGGACTCGAGGAACGCGGGGATGCGGGCGTTGAGGACGGTGTCGGCCTGGGTGGTGAAGAGGCGGTAGTGGGCGGTGCGGACGAGGCGGCCTTCCTTGGAGTTGTACGACCAGGGCTCGGTGGATTCGATGGATGTGTCGGCGGCG
>DASZWV010000266.1:0-2487 GCA_035546115.1 Phycisphaerales bacterium | reverse complement strand
CGAGATGATCTTGAACATCAGGAACGCGAGGATGACGCTGGTGAGGCCAACGCCGAGGGTCCAGCCGGTCTTGGCGCCGATGTAGAGATTGGTCGCCGAGAGGAGGCCGCCGAGGATGAAGCCGGTGATCGCCGAGCGGATGGTGAGCTGCGGCATGTTGCCGCGGTAGACGTTGGCGAGCCACCAGCGGTCCTTCTCCTCGCGGGACATGGTGTTGATCTGCTCGTTGGTGAGGTGGGGTATGGGCATGGCGTCATCGCCTCCGCGGGCACGTGGAGGGCCGGGCTCCGTGGCCGAGGGGTGTTACTTGGTGCCGAAGATTCCGATCGCCGTCGCGGCCATCGCGACAATGGCCTTCATGAGCGACTCGCCCGCGATGAGCCCCGACGCCAGCGCGATGGAGAAGCGGTCGCAGCTCTTGGGGAAGATCTTCTCCCACACCCAGCCGATGACCGCCCCGAGGAAGAACGAGAGGGCGTTTCCGAACGGGATGACCCACGAGAGCCCGAGCCCCATCGCCGAGGGGAGATACCCGCGGAACTTCGCCGGGGTCAGACGCTCGGCGATCGAGATGCTCATGCCGACGATGGCGCCGATCAAGATCGCCCACCGGGCCGAAACGGGGAGGTGCTGGATCCCTTCGGTGAGCAGACGGGCGACGGCCACCCACTGCTGCGTGGCCGGGAGCGCGTACTTCTCAAGCTCGGCCTTGTTGGGCACCATGAGGTACCACACGGGCAGGATGGCCACCGTTCCGAAGAAGACGCCGAAGAACTGCGCTAGGAACTGCTTGCGCGGGTTCGCCCCGAGCAGGTATCCGCTCTTGAGGTCCGTCAGAAGGTCGGCCGAGGATGAGGCGCTGTTGGCCGCCACACCCGCCGCGGCCAGGTTCGGGATCACCTTGTGCGGGTGCAGCACGGCGAAGGTGAGCTGCATGACCTTGCCCATCGCGCCGATGGGGGTCGTGTCGGTCTCGCCCGTGGCGCGGCAGGCAACCAGCGAGAGGAAGAACGCGAGCCCAACGGCGATCAGCCCCGCCCACCACGCGATGTCGAACGCGACGACCTGCACCAGGAGCAGCGCGATGGTGATCGGGATCAGCCCGATGACCATCCACCGCGTGGGAACCTCGATGTTGTCGAGCTCGTCGTGCCCGACCTTCCGCTCGCTGAGCAGGCCCGTGACCGCCCGCGCGACCGTTCTCCATTGCAGCGCCAGCGAGGTCAGGCTCGCGAACACCATCACCGCCGTGCCGCCCCAGAGCGCCCAGGTCGTGAACTTGAGCACGTTGCCCGCGCCGTTGAACTCGATGTTCAGCGGGACATCCTTGGATTTGCTGGCGGCCGCCCACTCCCACGCGCCGTTCACGAGCGTCCAGCCCGACCCCGGCGTCTGCTGGTCCAGATGCACCAGCCACGGCCCCACGATGAAATACAGCAGGCAGGAGCCCGCGAACATGCTGATGCACACGCGCAGTCGCGTGATCACGCCCGCGGCCAGCAGCAGCACGCTCGGCTCCCAGTTGAAACCCGCGGGCGCCTTGCCCGAGACGTACATGAACGATCCGGGAAGACCTTCGGGGGTCGTGCCAGGGATCGAGTCGGGCAGGCGGAAGTGCAGGAACTTGAAGATGCGATCGACGAGCTCCAGAGACCCCTCGGCCGTGTTCAGCAGCCCCACCACGAGCCCCACGACCAATCCGATGACCAGCGAGTACACCTTGTCCATCGCCGCCTGGCTCTGGCTGTACAGGCTCTTGAGCGTTTCGGCCGCGGCGACGCCCGACGGGAACCGGAGCTGCTCGTGGTTGATCATCTGCCGCTTCATGGGCACCGCCAGAAACACGCCCAGGGCCGCCGTCGCCAGCGTGAAGCCCCCCACGGCCCACCACGGGCTGACGTTCCATGTCGCGATGTCCGCGGCGGTCTTGCCCGCCGGGATGGGCTCGAGAACGACGAGGGCCCCGAACATGACCGAGATGGTCGCTCCGGTCGAGGCGCCGGCCGCGGAGGCGGTGGACTGCATGCAGTTGTTTTCCAGCAGCGACATCTTGGTCTGCCGGGACCAGAGCAGCACGCCGGTTCCGATGGCGAGGAAAGTCAGAAAGGCACACACGCCGGCCGCGACCCAGAAGCTGAGCTGGTCGGACCAGTGGAACCGTGCTCCCACAGTCTCGAAAAGCGGGAACGCCCTCCACCAGATGCCCGTCGAGCCCAGACCGGCGATGAGCATCCCGAGCAGGCGACCGGGAATCGTGCCCGCCGCCCACGAGACGCCGGACCAGATGACGTACGACATCACGCACGCCGTGATCGCAACACCGAAGGACCACCCGATCGTGAGGGTGGTGTACAGGTTCGACGCCGCCATGAGCATGCCGAGGATGCCCCCCATGACGATCGCCCGCAGCGTGAGCTGGGGCATGCGGTCGCCGGCGTAGACGTACTTGAACCAGTGGGCGTCCTTCTGTTCCGGCGTCGCATCCAC
>DASZWV010000265.1:0-7308 GCA_035546115.1 Phycisphaerales bacterium | reverse complement strand
AGTCGAGGAGGTTGGCCTGGGTGACGGGGCAGCCGGAGTTGATGGTGAGGACGGTGTCGAAGCCGGAGCCGCAGAGGTCGATGACGTAGGTCGTGGTGGCGGGGGCGGTGAAGAGCCAGAAAACGTCGTTGTGCACGCCGGTGTTGAAGCTGGTCTGCGTGCACGAGCCGCTGCCGGTGATCGTGAACGCCGCCGAGGGCGTGGAGCCGGTGGTGTCGCCGCTCTGGGCGCCGAGCATGGCGACGAGGTCGGTCGAGCCGCACTCATCGGAGGGGAGGCAGGGGTTGTTGGGCGAGCAGGTGGTGTTGTCGCCGACGTAGAGGCCGAGGCAGGCGACGGCGAGCGAGAGGGCGCACGACTGGTTCGCGGTGCCCGAGCAGCAGGCGCCGCTGGGTGGGCAGGGGTTGGAGCCCGGGGCGCACGAGGTTCCGGAGCCGCCCTGGAGCGTGCCGGAGGGGCACGCGCCGCCGTAGATGAGCGTGCAGGCGCCGGTGTTGTTGTTGCAGCACTGGGCGATGGCGGGGCAGGTGGTGGGCTGGCAGGCGGAGCCGGGGCCCTGGGTCGCGGCGCCGTTGCAGATGTTGTACGCGATGGCGCACGCGCCGGTGGCGTTGTCGCAGCAGGTGACGACCGTCGAGTTGGTGCGGACGGTCGCGGCGTAGACGGCGTAGCCGCGCCCGACGCCGACGCCGGTGATCTGCATGTGGGCGGAGGTGGTCGTTACGCCGGTGGTGATGCAGGGATAGGTGAAGGTGGTGCTGGAGGGAACGCTGGAGATGTCGTAGGTTCCCAGCGCGCCGGCGTACCCGGCGGTGGTGAGCGTGTTGCCGATGCCGGTCATGGTCACGCGGTCGCCGACGGCAAAGCCGTGGGGCGAGGCCGTGGTGGCGGTGGCGATCGTGCCGTTCATCGTGACGTTGGAGACGGGCAGGCCGTTGGCGTAGCGCTGGGCGGTGCCCGTGCCGTCGGCGGCGCCGGGGGCGAGGAAGCGGATCTGCGTCGTGCCGACGAGGGCGTCGACCTTGTACGTGCCGTTGTAGGAAGCGGGCGAGACGCCGGAGATGACGATCGGCTCGCCGACGATGAACGTGGAGTTGGCGGCCATGGTGGCGGTGCCGACGCCGCCGCTGAAGCTCAGGGCGGTGACCTGGAGCGGGTTGAAGAAGGCGTTGCGGAAGGTGATCTTCGTGAGCTGCTTGCCGGAGACGTTGATCCCGGCGTCGAGGATCTTCTGGACCGAGACGACGGCCTCGATGACGTTGAGGTTCGGGCCGGCGTTGGTGGTGGAGAAGTTCTGGAGCGCGGCCGAGTCGTTGTTCTGCACGCCCTGGAAGGTGTTGTAGGTGTTGAAGCCGTCGCTGAAGGTCATGCGCTTCTGCGAGGAGACGAAGCGGGAGATGATCGGCGGGTCGATCTGGGCGCCGAACCAGTCGGGCGCGCTGAGGCGGGCGGTGACGTTGGTGTCGCCGGAGCCGTCGTGGAAGGTGAGCACGGCGTCGAACTGCGCGAGCATGGAGCCGGAGTTGGTCGCGTGGTAGAGAACGCCGATCTGGGTGGTGCCGTCGACGGTGAGGGGCGTCTGCAGGACGGTCGTCTGGTCCACGGCGTCGTGCAGGCAGGTGGCGCAGATGATCTCGGTGCCCGTGGGCGTGCCGGTCGTGGGGCTGGAGTAGGTGAAGGAGGTGGCGGCGACGCTGGCGAGGGTGTACTGGCCGTTGTAGCCGGGGATGCTCGAGCCGGAGATGTTCACCGTGTTGCCGACGGCGAAGCCGTGGGCGACCACGGTGGTGGCGGTGACGGTTGAGCCGCTGCCGGAGAGCGCCGAGACGATCGGCGTGCTCGTGGAGTTGCAGAACATCGAGCCGCCGGCGGTGCCGGAGGCGGTGCAGGCGAAGGTGAAGGTCGTGGAGTTCGGGATCGAGGCAACCGTGAAGGTGCCGCTGAAGGCGGAGGGCGTGGCGCCCACGATGGCGATGAGCTGGCCGACGCTCAGGCCGTGGGGCGAGGACGTCGTGGCCGTGGCGGTGGCGCCGTCGCTGCTGAGCGTGGCGAGGTCGAAGATCGGGGCCCACGGGGCGGCGACGCCGGTCGTGGTGCCGGGGTTGGCGGAGGTCTCCTGGCCGCGGAAGTAGACGCGGTTGCCGAGGTGGACGCAGTCGAGGCCGTTTGGCGCGGCGTTGCCGGCGGTGGTGGCGCCGTAGCCGAGGGTGTTGAACAGGCCGTAGGTGATGCCGGTGTATCCCACGAGGGGATTGGTGCCGAAGGCGTCGGGATTGCCGACATCCCAGACCAGGCCGCGGTCGGCGATGGAGCGGAAGAGGATGGCGTCGGAGTTGGCGCCGGTGGCGCCGCTGACGGCCTCCGGGCCGTGGGCCATTCCGTGGAAGTTGTAGTTGAGTGGGATCTGGGTGTCGGTCTGTGCCCGCGCGAGGCCCGCGCAGGCGAGCACACCGAGGCACGCGGCCATCGCCACACCGTTCCGTCCGCTGTATCGATTCATGTGAGACCCTCCTTGCAGAGCGCGGCCGGGCCACGGGAGCCGCGGGGCGGCCGATCTCAAGCCTTTTTGCTAGTCCTACACGAGAAGGGGACGGATCGCAAGCGGAAGTTCGCCGCGTCGGCGAAAAGACCGCTCGCGGCATGTATTTCCGTTCATCTCTTCCAGGTGTTGTTGGAACGATTCACGTCGGGCATGCGGTCTTCGGCGTCGATCTCGACGGATTTGATGCCCTTGCCGTGGGTATCCACGACCACGGTGGCGCGGTCGGATGTGAAGAAGGCCTCGACGGGAACGTGGCGGTCGTCGGTCGTGCCGTCGTCGAGCGTGAGGCGGTAGAAGACGGGCATGACGAGGCCGCCGCGCTGGGTGAAGGTGAGGTGGGCGAGGCCGGGGCTCTTTTCTTTGGCCTTGCCCGCTCCGGGCTTGCCGTCGAGTCCGTCGGGCTGCATGACCGACTCGACGGCCTGATCGAGCACGCCGGTGCCATAGAACCAGCCGCGCCAGAACCAGCCGAGGTTCATGCCGGAGACGTCTTCCATGGTGCGGAAGAAGTCGGCGGGGTAGGGGTGCTTGAAGGCCCAGCGGCGGCAGTACTCGCGGAAGGCGGCGTCGAAGCGCGACTCGCCGAGGATCGCTTCGCGCAGGAGGACGAGACCGGTGGCGGTCTTGTCGTAGGCGAGGATGCCGAGGGTGCCCTCGGCGTATTGGTCGGCGGGAATGCAGATCGGCTGGAGGAGGCGGTGGGGCTGCTCGCGGGCCCAGCGGGCGGCGCCGCCGCGGTGGGGCTCCTCGTCCTTGAAGCGCTCCTTGGTGGCGTAGTAGTTGATGAACGTGTTGAAGCCCTCATCCATCCAGGCGTGGCGTCGCTCATTGGTGCTGACGACCATGGGGAACCAGGTGTGGCCGATCTCGTGGGTGGTGACTCCCCAGAGGCCCTTGGGGTCTTCGCGTCCGGCGCAGAAGACGATCGTGGGGTATTCCATGCCGCCGACGATGCCGTTGATGTTCGTCGCGGTGTTGTACGGGTACGCGAGCCAGTGCTTGGAGTAGTGCTCGATGGAGGCGCGGAGCATCTGCGAGGAGCCGCCGGCCTTGGTCGCCGAGCTCCACGCGTGCTTGGCCTCGCGCGGAAAGAAGGACTGGCAGAGCACGGGTGCGCCGCCGCGGCCGACGGCGTCGGTGCCGCCGCGCTCGGGGATGAGGGCGGTGCAGCCGTCCCAGATGAACGCGGGCGAGCTGGCCCAGGCGAAGGTGCGGACGTTGGAGGCGTGGAAGACCCACTTCTTCGTCGGCGCTTCGAGGGATGACTGTTCCTTCGCGGCGGCGACGTCGTGCGAGACGTCCTCGGGTGAGCGGATGATGACGGTGGTGGTGCTGGACTTGGCCTTCTGCCAGCGCTCGTAGACCTCGGGCTTGAGGACGTCCTGCGCGTTGGTGAGCTCGCCGGTGGCGGCGACGATGTGGGTTGCGGGGGCGGTGATGGAGACGTCGTAGTCGCCGAATTCGCTGTAGAACTCTCCCTGGCCGAGGTAGGGGAGGGTGTTCCAGCCGTGCACATCGTCGTAGACGCAGAGGCTGGGGAACCACTGGGCGATCTCGAAGATGGGGCCGTCCTTCACCTCGTCGATGCCCATACGGTCCGAGCCGTACTTGGGGATGGGGAAGTCGTACGAGAGCTCCATGCTGATCGTCTGGCCGGGCTCGAGCGGGGCTTTGAGATCGACGCGCCCGATGGTGCCGTACTCCTGCATGGTTCCCAGCGCATCGCCGACGCGGATGTACTCGATGTGGAAGCCGCCGACCTTGGCCGCGGCGGCTCCGCCTCCCGTCCCGGCCCCACCCCCGCCACCACGAGCCTCGAGCGCGCCGACGCCGTGGCCGCCGGACTTGGGCTGGGGTTGGAGCGATCCGCCCCTGCCGCCAACGCGGTCGCGGTTGCCGAAGCGGGCGTTGGGCTTGGTGATGAGCGCGCCCTCGCTGTCCTCGCGGAAGAGGTTCTGGTCGAGGCTGAACCAGAGGAAGCGGAGCTCGTTCGGCGAGTTGTTGTGGTAGACGATGTGCTCGACGGCGGAGATGGTGCGCTTGTCGGCGTCGAGGGTGGCGTCGATCTTGTAGTCGGCCTTCTGCTGCCAGTAGGACGGGCCGGGCGCGCCGGTGGCGAGGCGGCGCTCGCTCGGGGGATCCATCAGCGGCTCGGAGAAGATGGTGCGGCCGTCGGCATCGGGGATGCGGTGCTCGACGAGTGGGACATCGACGAGCGTGGCCGGTCGCGCGTGGCGGCCGGCGCATCCCGCGATGACGAACGCCGTCGCGGCGAGTCCAATCCATACCCCAAGCCTGCGGTCTGTCATTGCGACGCTCCTGGCCGACGTTGCGGCGGCCCAAAAGGTAGACGGGGCGGGCCCCGGCAACCGCCACGCCCGGCGCGGCGTTCATACGGCCAAGGCGGGGCCGAATAGCGTTCCGCATGAGTCTGCCCGCCCCCCCCAACCCGCACGCGTGGCTTCCCGCGATCGAGCTCGAGGGCCCGAGGGTTCGCCTCGAGCTGCTCGACAAGCGGCACGCGGCGGACCTGTTCGCGGCCGCCGACATCGAGCTGTTCCGGCATCTGATCTCTTCCGCGCCGGAGTGGACGCTCGAGGGGTTCGAGCGCGACGTCGAGCGGATGCTCGGCTTCCCGAACGACATCCCGTACGCGATCGTCCTGAAGGCCACCGGCCGGGCGATCGGGCGGACGGCGTTCCGGGAGATCAATCCGCAGCGACGGGGCCTGGAGATCGGCCGCACGGTGATCGGGCGCGCCTGGCACGGCAAGGGCGTGAACCCGGAGGTGAAGTACCTGATGCTGCGGCACGCGTTCGAGGGCGCATCGCCGCCGGCGGCCCGCGTAGCGCTCTGGACGAACGTGACGAACCTGCACAGCCAGGCGGCGATCAGCAAGCTCGGGGCGAAGCGCGAGGGGGTGTTGCGGCGCTACTTCGCCGATCCGCACCGGCCATCTTCGCCGCCGAAGGACATCATCGTGTACAGCATCATCGCGGAAGAGTGGCCCGAGGTGAAGGCGGGATTGGAGAAGCGGATCGCGGCGGGAAAATAGCTCTTTTCGCGGATCGCCGTCGCTACACCTTCCGATCCAGCAGCCGATACCCGATCGCCTCGGCGACGTGCTCTGAGGTGATCGACTCGGAGCCCGCGATGTCGGCGATGGTTCGCGAGACGCGGCGGATCTTGTCGTAGGCTCGCGCGCTGAGGCCGAGTTCGCCCATGGCGTGGCCGAGCATGGCCTTGGCCTCTTCGCTGAGCGGGGCGAGCTGGTCGAGCTGTTTGCCGCTGAGGCGGGCGTTGGGGGTCGTCGCGCCCTGCCGCTTGATCTGGCGCTCTCGGGCCTTGAGCACCTGCTCGCGCATCTGGCTGCTGGGCGTGCCGCGGGGGCCACCCTCCTGCAGGCCGCGGCTGAGCTCTTTCCATGGAACGGCGGGGGCCTCGACGTGGATGTCGATGCGATCGATGAGCGGGCCGCTGATCTTGGAGAGGTAGCGGTCCATGGCCTTCTTGCCGACCTCGTCGTGCGGGACATCGCCCTTGGGCGTCGGGTTCATCGCGGCCACGAGCATGAAGCTGGCGGGGAAGCGGACGGCCGAGTGCGAGCGGGCGATGGTGACGACGTGGTCTTCGAGCGGCTGGCGGAGCGTTTCGAGCACATCGCGCGGGAACTCGGGGAGCTCATCCATGAAGAGCACGCCGCGGTGGGCGAGAGAGATCTCGCCGGGCTTGGGGACGACGCCGCCGCCGACGATGGCCGCGCCCGAGGAGGTGTGGTGCGGCGTGCGGACCGGGCGCATGGTGACGAGGCCCTCGCCGGGTCGGAGCTGACCCGCGGCCGAGTAGATGCGCGTGATGTCGATGGCTTCCTGCACGGTCAATGGCGGGAGGACGCCGGGGAGGGCGCGGGCCATCATGGTCTTGCCGGTGCCTGCGGGGCCGAGCATGACGACGCTAGGTCCAACTGTCCGCCACGGGCCGCGCTTCCCGTCGCTGGCTCGTGGGCCTACCTGTAGCAGATTAGGGCCAACTGCCTGGAGCGGAAAGAACCGTCCGTGGCTGGCGTTGGGCCTTGGCGGGCTAGAGCCAGGCCCAACTGGCAGACGCTGTCGGCTTCGAGGACTGAAATGTCGTTCCCCCCCAAGAAAGCCGCGACGGGGGTAGCCCGTCGCTCGAACGGGACTTTGTCGAATTGTTGGAGTCGGTAAGGCCACAGTGGTCCCGTTATGACTTGGAAACGGATCGAGAGCCTTGCTCCCTCCACACGTCCACATGCCGCAATTGAAGTCCGTCGTCGAGCGGGAGTACTTGTCTATCAGCGGTTTCATGGCCAGCCGTCGCACGGCGCGATCTGACGATGAGCCACGCGATGACGAATGGCAAGCTGGAAAGGATAAGCCAATCGATCCAGCGGTCCCCGACGGCGTGTCGCAATGGGTCCCACACGCCCTCGCATCGCTTGTCCCAATCACGCCAAGCAAAATTCAGACGGATCACTTCCGGTGCCCCTGTTGCGTCCAGGTGGACCACCACATCCGCCACCAAACGCTGCGACTGGGCGTCGAACACCTTCAAATGCTCGCCTTCACGAGCCCACCGGGCTGGACAATCTTCGGCAAGGCCGTTTGGCAGGGTGCGGACTTTGCGCTTGTATGAGTTGACAAGGTCCACTTCGCGGCCAGCTCCTTCATCGTCCACCACCACGAAGTTCACCCCTTCGCCGGGCTGCTCGACAACGAACGACGAATAGTTCATGAAGACGCGGC
>DASZWV010000264.1:0-5505 GCA_035546115.1 Phycisphaerales bacterium | reverse complement strand
GAGCGTGCTCTCGGAGCTTGTGGGGCTTGGGCTCGAGGCGGTGATCGAGGCGGTGGATCGGTTTGATCCGTTCAAGGGCGGGCGGTTGGCGGCGCCGGTGGGCATCGGGTTGACGCGGGCGATCTCGCAGTGGCTGCGCGGGAATCGGGAGCGAGTGGGGTTGGGATCGCCTGGGCGTGCCGCGGCGCGGGTGGATATGGACCAGTTGGGGATTGAGGATTGGTCGCGGCGGGTGCATTCGTGGCAGGCCTGGCTGGAGCCTCCGGTGGAGGTGCGGGCGGAGCTGGGGGCCGGGCCGGTTGCCGCGGAGGACCGCGAACAGGCGGCACGGGGGCTTGGACAGGAACGGCGGGTGTTGGCGATGCGGTTTGGGTGGGATGGCGGGCCGCCGCGGACGCTTGAGGAGACTGGGCGCGCGCTGGGGTTGCGGGCAGCGCGGGTGTCGGCGATTCAGAGGAGGGCGGTGGCGCGGCTGGCGTATGGGGATGCGCCGGCGCGGAAGGTGCGGAGGAAGCGGGCGTGAGCTTGCCTTTGGGAGAGAACGTGTGGGTGTTTCACGCGGGGGCGCTGGGGGATCATGTGATGATCTGGCCGGTGGTGCGGGCGCTGGCGCGGCAGGGAACGCGGGTGACGGTGGTGGCGGCGGGGACTCACGCGGAGTTGTGCGAGCGGGAGATCGGGGCGCAGGTTGCGGGTGCGGGGAGGGTGGTGGGCGTGGATGCGGAGGCGCCGCGGGTGGTGCATCTGTGGCGCGGGGCGGAGGGGGTGCGGGAGGAGTGGGTTGATCCGGGCGTATCGGCGGTGGTGACGTTTGTTGCGGCGCCGGATGCGGAGGGTGGGGCGCGTTGGCATGCGGGGGCGGCGCGGATGTTTCCGAACGCGGAGCGGGTGTTTGTGGGGCGGCCGGACACGGAGGATGGGGCGGCGGGGCGCGGCTTGCTCTGGGAGCGGGCGCGTGTGGGGGAGCGTGGGGGCGTGGAAGCGCTGCGGAACCCTTCGGGACCGATCGTGCTGTACCTGGGCGCGGGCGCGGCGGGCAAGCGGTTGTCGGATGGGCAGTGGGTGGGCGTGGTGGAGATGTTGATGGAGGAGGAGGGGGTTGGCGATTCGCCGATTCACCTTGTGGTGGGGAGGAACGAGGTGGAGTGCGGAGTGACGGCGGATGGGGTCGTGGGCGCGGTGGGTCGGCGTGCGCGCGTGCGCGGCGTGGTGTGCGAGGATGCGCGGACGCTTGCGGATGAGGTGCGCGGCGCGCGGGTGGTGGCGGGAGGGGACACGGGGCCGGTGCATCTGAGCGCGCAGCTGGGCGTGCCGACGCTGGCGATCTTCGGGCCGACGGATGCGCGGGTGTGGTCGCCGGTTGGGCCGCGGGTGCGGGTGATGGCGGCGGCGAGTGGGGTGGTTGGGGAGATCGAGGCGGAGGGGATCGTGCGCGAGATCGTCGGGCTGGCGGAGAAGTGAGGCCAACCCGGCCGGCCGACGCGAAGCCGCGTGCATTCTCGCAAGCCCGCGTGCCGATATGATTTCAAATGGGCCACGATTTGCAGGACAGGACCTCGTTCGAGCTTGCGCGCGCCATTGCGTCGCGGCTGCGGTCGCATCCGGAGTGGGTCGATCGGGCGAGGTCGAACCTGGACCGGTGGCAGCGGAGGGCGGGATCGGGGCGCCCGGAGCCCCGCTGGTCGCGCGAGTGGCGGGAGGTGCTCGCGCGCCCTGTCGATGATGTCGTCTCGATGCTCCTCGCGCCGACCGAGAAGGCCCGCTGGCTGCGGCAGAGTTCGCCGTTCACCGGGATGCTGACGGAGGATGAAGTGCGAGACATCAAGCAACGGTGCCGCGATGCAACGAGCCGACCTTGAGCACATCCTGCGTGCTTCGTCCGACATCACCGGCGCGACCGAGTTCATCGTGATCGGGTCGCAGGCGATCCTCGGGCAGTTTCCCGATGCGCCGCCCACGCTCACCGTATCGCGAGAGGTGGACATCTATTCGACCCGCTCGCCGAATGATGCGGTCGAGATCGATGCCTCGATCGGTCAGGGGTCCTTGTTCGACGACACGCACGGGTACTTCGCGCACGGGGTGGGCGAGGAGACCGCCATCCTGCCGGCGGGGTGGAAGGATCGGCTGGTCCGAGTGCAGACACCGTCGACCGGGAGGGCCGTCGGGTGGTGCCTCGAGGTCCACGACCTGGCGGTCTCGAAGCTGATCGCCGGGCGCGAGCACGACGTCGAGTTCGTGGGCGAGCTGTTGCGCCACGGGTTGGCCGATCGTGCCATCGTGCGGCAGCGGCTCTCGGGCGCGCCTTTGGACGGCGAGCGGCTGCTTTCCTGCGAGGCTCGCCTGGACCGGATTCCCGGCTGAATACGATGGGCACGATGGCTTCGATCGCTCACGTCCAACTCATCGTCGGCCTGGAGATCCACGTCGAGCTGGCGACGCGGACGAAGATGTTCAGCCGCGCGCCGAACGGGGCGTTTGCGGGGAACTTCGAGGCGGCGCCGAACTCGCTGATCGATCCGGTGGTGCTGGGGCTGCCGGGGGCGCTGCCGGTGATGAACAAGGAGGCGGTGGAGCTGTCGATGATGGTCGGGATGGCGCTGGGGTGCTCGATCGCGCCGCTCTCGCGGTGGGACCGGAAGAGCTACTTCTATCCCGATCTGCCGAAGAACTACCAGATCAGCCAGTACCAGCTGCCGCTGTGCTTCGACGGGTGCGTGGAGCTGCCGCCGATCACCGCCGAGGGGAAGATCGACTACGAGGCGCTCGCGGGGCTGGCAGCGAAGAGGTCTCCGGAGGAGCGCGGCGGGGCGACTCTGCCGGGGAAGAAGATCGGGATCCTGCGGGCGCACCTGGAGGAGGATGCGGGGAAGCTGCTGCACGAGGCACCGGGCGGGCACGCGATCGAGGGGTCGATCGCGGACTACAACCGGGCGGGGACGCCGCTCCTGGAGATCGTGACGCAGCCGGATTTCTCGTCGGCGGAGGAGGTGGTGGTGTTCTGCCGGCTGTTGCGGAACATCTGCCGGTTCACGGGGGCGAGCGAGGGCGTGCTGCAGCGCGGGCACATGCGGTTCGAGCCGAACATCAACTGCGTGCTGACGCTGGAGGACGGGCGGACGGTGCGGACGCCGATCGTGGAGATCAAGAACCTGAACTCGTTCAAGGCGGTGAGGGGGGCGATCGAGTTCGAGCTGCGCGAGCAGGCGCGGCGGTGGGAGCAGGACCGGCTGGAGCTGCGCCCGGGGGCGAAGACGACGCGCGGGTGGGATGATGTGCGCGGCGAGACGTTCCTGCAGCGCGAGAAGGAGGAGGCGCAGGACTACCGATACTTCCCCGATCCGGACCTGCTGCCGCTGGCCGTGGATGAGACGTGGCGCGAGCACGTGCGGGCCCGCCTGCCGGAGTTGCCGCTGGCGCGGGTGCGGCGGTATCTGGTCGAGTTTGGATTGAGCGCCAAGGAGGCTCAGGCGCTGACGGAGGAGTGGGAGGTGTGCTCGTTCTATGAGGAGGCGGTGGAGGCGGCGGCGGCGCTGGGCGTGCAGCGCGAGCGGGCGGGGCGGCTTGCGGCGAACTTCATCCTGCAGTCGGGGGCCAAGCGGGCCAACGAGCGGAGCACGCAGGAGCGGACGGTGCTGCCGAGCGGATTGGGGATCACGGCCAGGCAGGTGGGCCAGCTCGTGCACCTGCGCGAGGAGGGGAAGGTCGGCTCGAACGCGGCGGATGAGCTGTTCGGCCTGCTGTGCGAGGGGGGCGAGGCGTATTCGGCGGATGCGCCGGCGGATGTCGGGGCGGTGGCCGAGAAGCGCGGGCTGCTGATCATGCGGGATGCGGGGGCGATGGAGGCGTGGTGCGACCAGGTGATCGCGGCGAATCCGAAGGTTGCGGAGGATGTTCGGGGCGGGAAGGTGCAGGCCGCGGGCCGGCTGGTAGGGGAGGTGATGAAGCTGGCGGGGGGGAGCGCGGACGCGAAGGCGGTGCGCGAGGCGCTGCTGCGCAAGCTTGGCCAGGGTTCCTGACCGGGCGCCCGGGAAAGCTGGGGAACGTGGGGAATCCGCGCGGGTCCATCCTCGGAACCCGGTTCGGGCAGAGTACGTACCGGAGCGGTCGCGAATAGTGGGCCGAAACCCGCGGCGGCGGTGGTTTTTTCGGTGCGCCGTGGTGTGTTGGCCGGCCCGGCCGTTAGACTCTCGTTGATGCACCCATGGGCGCCGCTCTGGCCTGCCCTTCCGCCTCCGGTTCATGCTCGAACGCTGGTTCTGAGGAGTTGAATGAAGACCGTGCGAAACGGATGTCCATGGTGTTGTCTCACGCTGTTGATCGTGGTGCTGCTGGGCTGCATGGCGGTTTCGGCGCGTGCGCAGCAGGCGATGGGCACGTCGGGGCCATGGTCGATGCTCGATCGCGTGCCGCCCGGGGAGGTGCTGACGGAGCCGTGGGTGCGCCCACTGCGCGGGCAGGCGGCGCGCCTGGATGTGAAGGCGATGGAGAAGCTGCTGGCGCGGGCGCCGTTTGAGAACAGTCCGCAGGCCGCGGCGCCGCTGGTGGTGACGCTGCCGGACCCGGAGGGGAACTGGGAGCGGTTCAGTCTCGTGGAGTATTCGGTGATGGAGGCGCCGCTGGCGGCGGCGCATCCGGAGTTGAGGACGTATCGGGGGGAGGGGATCGACGATCCGTACGCGACGATCCGGTGCAGCCTGACGCCGGTCGGGTTTCAGGCGCAGGTGCGGACGCCGGGGGAGACGGGGCCCGCGAGCGGGATGTGGCACATCGATGCGTACACGCGCGGCGACACGACGCTGTACATGTCGTACCGGCACGCGGATGCGGGCGGGCCGCCGAAGGTGTTCGACTGCCAGACGGTGGATGCGGGGGGGCAGATCGGGTTTCGCGCGCGCTCGACGACGGGGCCGACGCTCCGAACGTACCGGCTGGCGCTCGCGCTGACGGGTGAGATGACGGTGTGGGCGGGCGGGCCGGCGGGGGGGCTGACGCTGGCGACGAACGTGGTGAACCAGCTCAACGGGATCTACGAGACGGAGTTGTCGGTGCGATTCGTGCTGGTGGGGAGCGAGACGGCGATCATCTACCCGGATCCGAACACGGATCCGTTCACCAACCCGGGCAGTTCGACGACGACGAACGGGAATCTGCAGACGGCGCTGGATGCGACGATCGGGAGCGCGAACTACGACGTGGGGCACGTGATCCACTACTCGTCGAACAACAACGGGCAGGCGGGGGGGATCGGGACGGTGTGCATCGCCGGGCAGAAGGGGTCGGGGTACACGTCGTACTCGGCGCCGAACGATCCGTACTTCGTGATCGACTATGTGGCGCACGAGCTGGGGCACCAGTTCGGCGGGCACCACACGCACAGCAACTGCGGGGGGACGCCGGGCGACAGCGCACAGTACCTGGTCGAGGCGGGCTCGGGAACGACGATCATGTCGTACGCCGGGATCTGCGGGACGGGCTACAACGCGCAGTCGCACAACGACCCGT
>DASZWV010000263.1:0-5879 GCA_035546115.1 Phycisphaerales bacterium | reverse complement strand
GCATCGCTCGCCGTGAACGAAATGGTCCGGAAGCCCTGCGCCGCGTTCGCCGGGATCGTGTACAGGAACGAGTACACCCCGTCGCCCGCGCCCAAGTCGCCGTGCCCGCCGGCCGGGCCGTCGTCGTAGAGCGTGATCATCCCCGGCGACCCCGTGATCGGCGAGATGTCGCCCATGACGGAAATGCCCGTGCTCGAAGTGCCCGGCGTCACCGCCACCGTGAACAGCACCTGGCTCCCGGCGCACGCCGAGTTCGTCACCACGACCTTGTTCGCATCGTCGTGCGGGATCGACGCGTACGCGGTCAGGAACGTGTCCGTGCCGTTGTTGGCCCGATTGTGCGGGAGCGGCGTCGAGGGAGAGAAGTCGTAGAAGTTCTGGTTCGAGTCCTGCGCGCCCGGGTTCGGGTCCAGCGTCGTCGCCTTGCGGATCACCGCGTGCGAGTTGTCCGGCGTCGCCGCGGGCCCCGCGCCCTCGAACGTCACCGCCGCGGCCCCGAATCCCACGAGATCCTGCACGGCCGCCGCGGTGTATCCCGTCCCGACCAGCGCCGTCGAGTTCGAGAGCACCACCCGTCCGCCCGTGTTGCCGATCCCGCCATAGCCGTATCGCGTCGAGAAGTCCGGCGTGGGCAGCGGCTGGAACCCGTACACCGGGTCGGAGAACCGGATCAGCATGTACTGCCGCGGCTGGATCGTGCCCGAAAGATTCACCTGGTTGTTCGAGTTGTTGAACCCGCCGCTGCTCGCCGGGCTCGCGTACTGCACCGACCACCCCGTCAGGTCCACCGGGCTGGCCGAGCGGTTGTAGATCTCGACGAAGTCCGAGTCGTACACGCCCTGGTTCGCCGCGTTGATCGAGTCGGTGTTCCCGCCCCCGCCGTACACCTGGCTGATCACCACCGGCTTGCCCGAGTCAACGCCGCTGCAGTTCACGAACGAGATCGCCGAGCCCGAGGAGATCGACCGGCCCTGGTCGTCGGTCACGGTGAACGTGACCGTCCGCGTGATCGGCGTCGTCTGGCCCGTGGGCACCACCACCGTGCCCGCGGGCACCGTGCCCGTGTAAGAGAAGAACGTCCCCGCCTGGTTCCCGGCCAGCACCTGGTGGCCGCTGAGCCCGATCGACGACAGGTCGGCGTACACCGTCGTCCCCGTCGACGCCGGATTCACGCCCGGCTGCACGAGCGCCTGGAAGATGATCGTGTTGTCCTCCGAGGCGCACACCGCGATCTTGTCCGTGCTCGCCCGCAGCACCGGGTTGATCGGACCCGTCGGCGTGCCGCTGAAGGTCATCAGCCCGTACCGCCAGTTGCCCGAGGAGTTGTTGTACGGAGTCGTGGTCGGGTTGGCCGCGGCCGCGTAGTTCGGCGCGGGAACCTGCGCCGTCCCCGGAAAGCGCGGGTCGTAGATCGACACGATCCGCACGCCGAAGTTCGGGTTGTTGTTCGCCCCCGTGATCGGCGTGAAGTCGAGGTTGATGCCGAAGTTCGCCGACGAGATCGGCCCCGACGCCGGCTGGATGAAGTCGTTGCTCGCCATGTAGATCGGGCCGCCGAAGTCCAGCCACGTCGTCCCGTCCAGCGTGTACTGCGCCTGCGCGCAGCTCACGCTCTGCGTCGAGCACGAGATCTGGCACTGGAACCGGATGTTCGAGTATCCGACCGTGCTCGTCGAGAACTGCGCTCCCTGCGATCGCTCGGGCGCCGACCGATTCCAGCCGTTGCCGTTGTTGATCCCGGGCGCGACGTACGAGTTGTTCGGCCCGCGCACCCGCCAGCACGTGATCGAGTACGTGGATCCGCCGTGGGCCAGCCCGCTCTGCGGCGACACGTCGCAGTACGCCACGCTTCCGTACACATATTGCCCGCTGTAGGGCCCGAACACGTACGTCCCGGTGTGGTCCGGCGGGCCGCTGTCCAGATTGTCCATGCCGAGCGGAATGCACGAGCCGTTGCCGATCGTCGGCGCGGGAGTGTTGTAGATCAGCCCCGACGTGAAGTACGGGGCGTCGGTCGGAAGCCCCGTGTTGTCGTCCACCGGCCCGACAGGCCCGACCGCGTCGAAATCCCACTGGCAGAAAACCGTCTGGGCGCTCGCGGCGCCCCCCGCGAGCACGCTCGCACCGATCGCCAGCACCGCCGAAAATACGCGCATGGATTGCCTCTCCTTGTGTCCTTCCCCGCCTCCCAGAACTCAGCGTTCAACTAGAGACCGTGGGCGTTCCTTTGTCATTCAACATTGATTGAAGATTCGGCCAAGTCGCAGCGCCACAAGTGCGGCGCGCACACACCGCGGGCCCGCGATGCCCCGGGATTCATCCGCGTCAGTTCCCGCCGTCGAATCAGAACGGCAAACCCGACTGGTTCAGCCATCCGCCGAACACCTTCGGCTCCAGGTCGTCGTAGCGGACCGTGTTGATCCCCTGGATGATCGCCTGCGTCTGCCCGAACCAGCCGTCGCGGTTCTTGTCCACGAACAGCGTCACGTGCCCATCGGCGAACCCGATGTTTCCATAGACGCGGTCGTTCCCGAACGGGTTGAGCTTGAACCCGCCCTTGCCGTGCGACGGCCCGAAGTCCGTGTAATCCTGCCGTCCCCACACCGGCCCCGTGAAGCCGGGGATGATGCCCTGCCTCGGTCCGTCGGTCAACGCCTTGGCGCCGGGCGTCGTCTGCCCATCCGGCATGAGCACCGTGTCCGGATCGAGCTGGTTCTCTCCGCCCCCGATCTGCTGCGTCGAATCTCCGAAGAACGGCACCTTGTCCGGCGAGGCCGACCCGAGGATCTGCGAGTCCTGCAGCGGCCCACGCACAAACACGTGCCGTTTCGGATCGGTCGCCACCCCGACATACGGCGAGGTCATCGACGTGCTCGCCATGTACCACGACTGGCAGTAGTTCGTGTTGTATCCCTCACTGATGAGCTTCTGCACGCCCGTCGAATCCAGCGTGGTCGCCGAGGTGCCGTCCACCTCGACCGAGAATCCCGACCCCAGCCCCGTGCGCGCCACCGTCAGGTTCTCGCTCGACCGGCAGATGCTGCTCGGGCACAGCGCCGCGCCGGGCTTCCCATACCCGCCGTTCACCTGGTCCGCCACCCACCCCATCCTGTTGAACGCGTACTCCGGATGTCCCGACGAGAAGTTCGTCCGCGGCTGCCCGGTGAACGACGCCACGCGGTTGTCGAAGTTCCCCGAGCAGAAGTGCCCCTTCTGGTCGTTCGCGTACGCCAGCGATGCCACGCCCAGCTGGTGCAGGTTCGCGGAGCACACCGTGGTGCGCGCCGTCTCGCGAGCCCCCGCGATCGAGGGCAGCAGGAGCGACACGAGCAGCGCGATGATCGCGATGACGACGAGCAGCTCGATGAGCGTGAACGCCCGAGACGTCCAGGAGCGATTCATGAGGGTCCCCAATGAACACCAAGAGCGCGCCGATGCGGCGTGCTCCTCAATGTGGCACGACCATACACAACCCTCTTCTCCCCCGGACTTCGGGTTGCGCAAAGAAACCATCAATAACGCGCAAAGAAGCTCCACACAGAGCAAGCCCGCTTGCGTTCAGACTATGGTGCGCCCATGCACATCCGCTCAGCCATCCTCGCCGCCGCGCTCGCGATCGGCGCTTCACACGCGCACGCCGACATCGCCCTCATCGGCCGCGCCTCCATCCCCGGCTCCGCCCGCGACAAGAGCGGCCTCGCCGATTCCGTCTCCGCCCCCGGCTCGACCACCAAGGTCCCGCACGATCTCCTCGGCGGCTTCGGGTCCGCCATCGACTCCCTCGGGCGCGACAACCTCTACGTCGCCTGCGACGACCGCGGCCCGGGCGACGGCACGATCCCCTGGCGCTGCCGCTTCCAGACCTTCCGAATCCTCATCGCACCCGGCGAGCCCGAGCCCGTCAAGGTCGAGCTCGTCTCCACCACGCTCCTCACCGACGAGTCCGGCCACCCGCTCGACGGCGTTTCCACCGGGTTCAACGCCGAGAGACCGCTCCTCGCCCCGCGCTTCGATGCCGAGGGCATCCGCCTCACCCACGCCGGCACGCTCCTCATCTCCGACGAGTACGGCCCCTGGATCGACGAGTTCTCCCTCGCCGGAAGGCGCCTCCGCCGCCTCCCGATCCCCGCCAAGTTCCAGATCGATCATCCCAGCGCCGATCCCAAGGCCGAACTCGCGAGCAACTCCAAGGGCCGCGACCCCAACCACGGCTTCGAGGGCCTCGCGCTCAGCGCCGACGGCAAGCTCGCCACCGCCATCCTCCAGTCCCCGCTCATCCAGGACGCCGTCCGCACCGACAAGGGCAAGCTCAAGGGCGTCAACCTCCGCATGCTCCAGATCGTCCTCGCCACCGGAGAGTCGCGCGAACTGGTCTACCGCCTCGAGTCCCCCAAGCACTGCGTCAACGAACTCCTCGCCGTTGACGACCACCGCTTCCTCGCCATCGAGCGCGACGGCCTCGAGGCCAGATCGCGGGGCCTGTTCCTCGTCGATTCCTCCAGGGCCACCGACGTCTCATCCATCGATCCGCTCCCGGCCGCCCTCCCCGACTCGATCGTGCCCGTCTCCAAGACCCGCTGGCTCGACTTCATGGACCCGCGCTGGTCGCTCGTCGGCGGGAGCGCGGCCGCGAAGATGCCGGAAAAGATCGAGGGCCTCGCCTTCGGCCCCGACCTCCCCGACGGCCGCCGCACGCTCATCGTCACCACCGACAACGACCTGCGGGCCGATGAGCCGAGCTGGTTCTGGGTCTTCGCGTTCGCGCCGGGCGATCTCTCCCCGGGCGCGGCGCCGCCATCCCGTCCCATCCCCGACCACGCCCCATGACCGGGATCCGCGTGCATTCTCGGACGCCCGGACCGCACATCCATCTCCCATAACGCGCATCCCGTGCGGGTTTGGGCAGGCCGTGCGCAACTGACCGCGCGGCAAGGCCGATGGAAACGGGTCGATGTCCTCCACCTGGAATACAAAGCAGAACGGACCCACGCCGCGCCCGCCGTACGGGCTCGTCGCCGGCGTGCTCGTCGCGACCGGCATCCTCCTGCTCGGCATCGGATGGACCCTCACCGAGGTGCAGAAGCATCTCGCCACCATCCGCAACGACCAGCTCCGCCTGCAGGACCTCACCAGCGAGATCAACAACCGCGCCGACGCGATGACCATGTGCGCCCTGATGTGCGCCGCCTCCGGCGAGGCCGAGTGGGAGGACAAGTACAAGGACCAGCAGAGGCAGCTCGCCGAGGCGTTCAAGTCCCTCGCCGTCATCGCCCCCGAGGTCTACATGTCCCAGGGAGGCAAGGAGGTCGACGAGACCAACGACTGGATCGCCGCCATCGAGAAGCGGGCCTTCGACCAGGCCCACGCCACCAACCTGCGCCAGGCCCGCAAGGAGCTCGCCTCCGACGAGTACAACGAGCTCAAGCGCAACTACGCCGTCGGCGTCGAGAAGGTCCACCGCGCCATCGCCGCGTACATCCAGGAAAGCTCCGGCGCGCTCTACCGCGGCCTGTGGATGCTCGTGGGAATCTCCGTCGGCGCCGTCTTCGTCGCCGGAATCGTCTGCGTCGTCATCGCCTCGCGGACCCACCGGCGCGCCGTCGCCCTCGCCGTCGTCATGACCGAGGCCGTCCGCAAGGGCCAGGCCGAGACCCGCAAGCTCGCCCTCGTGGCCTCCAAGACCGACAACTCGGTGTTCATCACCGATGCGCGCGGCCGCATCGAATGGACCAACGACGGCTTCGTCCGCCTCACGGGCTTCACCATCGACGAGGTCAAGGGCACCTCGCCCGTCGAGATGCTCCAGTGCCCGGGCGCCGACACCGCCCAGCTCCGCAAGCTCGAGAAGGCCTTCAGCGACGGCATCCGCCTCCGCGAGG
>DASZWV010000262.1:0-2966 GCA_035546115.1 Phycisphaerales bacterium | reverse complement strand
GCGCCGTGCAGGCCGCAACTGGCCACCTCGCCGACGGCGAACAGGCCCGGGAGGCTGGTGCGGCCCTGCAGGTCGGTCGCCACGCCGCCGACGGTGTAGTGGGCCGCCGGATTCACGGGAATGAGATCGCGCGAGGGGTCCAGGTCCACGCTCTTGAGCAGCGCGGCGATGCCGGGGAAGCGCTCGCCGAAGCGCTCGATGTGCCGGACGTCGAGGAAGACGTGCGTGCCGCCGTGCGTGGCGAGGCGGTGCACGATGGCCCGGCTCACTACGTCGCGAGGCGCGAGCTCGGCCATGGGGTGCACATCCATCATGAACCGGTGGCCGGAGCTATCGACCAGGTACGCGCCCGCCCCGCGGATGGCCTCGGTGATGAGGGATCGCGGCCGGCCGGCGAGATAGAGCGTCGTCGGGTGGAACTGCACGAAGGCGAGATCCTGGACGATCGCCCCGGCGCGATAGGCCATCGCGAGGCCGTCGGCCGTCGCGCACCTGGGGTTGGTCGTTTCGCGGAAGACCATCCCCGCGCCGCCGGTCGCCAGGATCGTGCTCCTGGCCCAGATCATCTGGAGCCCGTAGCGCGGGTGGTGCGTGATCGCGCCCATCACAGGAGCGCCCGGCTCGTTCGACGGCGTGATCAGGTCGAGCGCGAAGCACTCGGTGAACAGGCGCACGTGCGGGGTCGCGGCGAGCTTCGCGACCAGGCATCGCGAGAGCTCGCGCCCCGTCGCATCGCCGTCGGCGTGCAGGATGCGGGCGTGCGAGTGGCCGCCCTCGCGGTTGAGCTGCAGCCCGGGGAGCTTGCCGCCGGGGCCGCCGGGCTCGCGATCGAAGCGCATGCCCCACGCGACGAGCTCGGCCATGCGGTCGGGCGCGCCCTCGCAAACGGCCCGGACCGCCGGCTCATCGCACAATCCCGCGCCGGCGATGAGCGTGTCGTGAACGTGCGATTCCACGGAATCCTCTCGGGCCATGACGGCCGCGATCCCGCCCTGGGCCCAGGCCGTGTTGGACTCCTGCGTGCCGTCCTTGGAGAGGATGATGACCTCGGCGCCGCCGCCCGCCGCGGCGATCGCGGCCCGCAGACCGGCCGCGCCCGTGCCGATCACCAGCGTGTCGGTGAAGATCTGCGGGAGGAGGGAGGACCGGAAGGGGATGAGGTATCGGCGCTGGTCGAAGAGCGCGTGCATGGGAGGGAAGGGTACGCGCCGCACGCCTGGGTTTCGGTACGTCCTCACGCTCCCACGACGTTTCCGGTATGCTGCGTTCCATGGGCCGCACCCGGGTCACGATCTTGGCCGCGCTGGCCGCGTTCTGGTGGCTCCTGATCGGCGCGGGGATCGGCGTTGCCGCGTCGTGGACGACCAAGGCTCTGGCCGAACGGGGACTGGCCCGTGGTCCGCGTTGGGTCTCATCCCAGATAGCGCCGTGGCCTTACACGCTCCCTCCTGGATACCAGACTCCCGATGACTGGGTGCGTGCGACCGATTGGTGGCGTGTTCAGGACCTTGGCACCTGGCGCTCCAGTTCAGAGTTCGTCATGATCGAGGCGTCGTACGGCGTCCCGTTCCGTGCCGTCGGTGAACTCATCGTGAGTCGCTCAACTCCGGCGGGCCCGATGATTCTGGACCTCCCCGGCACCTCGCCGCGATCGGGGCTGCTCGCGGGCTTCCCGCTGAGGCTTCGAGGCCTTGCACTTCTGGGAAACTCCCTCTGCTACGGCGCCGTTGCCTGGTGGGTTCTGAGGGGGAGACACGCGGTTCGGGCGCATCGGCGCAGGCGCGCCGGCCGGTGTCCCGAGTGCGGCGAGGCATGGTCCGGCGCAGGGGGCGGCACGATGTGCCGCCGGTGTGATGAATGGCGCACGCGGCCGCGCGCTCGGACGTGGTATTGGTGGAGGACCGTGCTGAACACGCCGTTCTGGTTGATCGTCGGCACGGCGATCTCCTTGGCTCTTGCGTGGGGAGGGCCCTACGCGGGGCTGTGGGTCGGCGACCACTTCATCAGCCGATCGCGCCAGCCCGCGGAAACCTGGCCCGGCCGCACCTCCACGACGTACCGATCGGGGTCGCCGGACTTCCTGGACATCGCGGACTGTTGGTGGGGATCCAGCGAGAGCTATTGCCGCTTCCCCGATTCCGTCCGTCGCATCCGCGCGGGTTGTCCGTTCCCCTGCGTCTCGGGAATAGACGCGGAGATCACCCGGTACACATCCTTGGGCGCGTATCTGCCCCCGACACTCTCGAGCGAGGACTACTGGTGGATCAAGATTCCACACGTCGGAACTTGGTCCCTTCCGAACCGCTTCCTGTCCGCCGGGCTCGTGCTGGATGCTCTCTTCTGGTCGGTCGTCTCCTGGGCGGCGTGGCGAGGGCCCG
This sequence comes from Phycisphaerales bacterium, assembly GCA_035546115.1. Classification (GTDB taxonomy): domain Bacteria; phylum Planctomycetota; class Phycisphaerae; order Phycisphaerales; family UBA1924; genus UBA4658. The sequence continues at coordinate 588 of DASZWV010000262.1, read as the reverse complement.
CCGCGTTTCGACGTCTGCGCTGGCGCAGAATGGGAAAATGCGGGCAGTGCGGCTACGACCTGAAGGGACTCGCCGCGGGCGCCCGCTGTCCGGAGTGCGGAGCCTTGCCGCGTCCCGCTGCCGCGCGCTCGCCGACCTGACTTCCCGCGACCCGATCGCCGTACACTCCGCCCATGTGCCCACGACACACATGCGCCTTGACGCTCGCGATGGTCTTCGCCGCACTCACCGTGCTCTCGGGGTGCGCCGGACATCCTCGGGCACCGAAGACCGAACTGCCCATCACCGCCACCCAGGCCCGCGCCGTCACCATCTTCCGCGGCGACGGCTCGCGGGCCTCGTGGCAGGACTTGGCCTCCGCCGCCGCGGGCTCGGAGGCGATCCTTGTCGGCGAGAACCACGGGCATCCCCTCGGACTTGCCGCCGCGAGTGCGCTCTGGCAGGACGTGCTGGAGCGGTCGCCGAGCGCGGCGCTCGCGATGGAGTTCTGGGAGCGCGATGAGCAGTCGCGCCTGGATGAGTATCTCTCGGGCGTCACCGATCAGGCCACGTTCCTCAAGCGGTGCGCGAGGACGAACTCGAACTATC
>DASZWV010000261.1:0-5185 GCA_035546115.1 Phycisphaerales bacterium | reverse complement strand
CCGACTTCATGGATGAGTTCGCACGCACGCGCGGGTGATCGATCGGCTACTTCACCCGCCCGGGCCTCGAGACGCGGGCGCCCGGGCGCGATCCCGGCTCATCCTCCGGCGCATGGTGATTCACCAGTCGGCCGACCACCCCCGTCAGCAGCAGCGTCCCCTTGGCCGCGCCCACGCCCGGAAGCATGTCCTCGTTGAGCGCCGCAAGCAGATCGGCGATCTGCTCCTCGCTCCACCCGGCGCCCTCGTCGAACACCACCATCCCGACCACACGCCCATCGTCGAGGTGGTGCACGTCCGCCGTGGCCACCGCACGATGACCGCGCAAGGCCACAAACCGCTCGGAACTCGGCGTGCGGATGGTCCTCTTCCAATGGAGCATGGCGGCAGACAGCCTACCCGAGGCCGGCACCGGAATGCAAGCGGGCGTCGGAAACCTACCGAACCCCGTCCTTCTCCGCCATCAGCTTGAACATGTCCACGCACCGCGCGGCGTAGCCCGCCTCGTTGTCGTACCAGCTGACAACCTTGAAGAACCGGTCGTTGAGCTGGATCCCGGCCTTGGCGTCATAGATCGAGCTCCGCCGGTCGCCGACGAAGTCGCTCGACACGACCTCCTCATCCGTGTATCCCAGCACGCCCTTCATCGTCGTCTCGCTGGCCTTCTTCATCGCCGCGTTGATCGCTTCCAGGCTCGTGGCCTTCGAGCTCTTGAACGTCAGATCCACGCACGACACATCCGCCGTCGGCACGCGGAACGACATGCCCGTGATCCTCCCCTTGAGCGCGGGAATCACCAGCGCCGCGGCCTTGGCCGCCCCCGTGCTCGCCGGGATGATGTTCATGTACGCGTTCCGCCCGCCGCGCCAGTCCTTCTTGCTCGGCCCGTCCTGCGTCGGCTGGGTCGCCGTGACGGCGTGGATCGTCGTCATGAGCCCCTCCTCCAGCCCGAACTCGTCGTTGATCACCTTCGCCACCGGCGCAAGGCAGTTGGTCGTGCAGCTCGCGTTCGAGATCACCGTGTGCTTGGAGGGGTCGTACCCCGCGCAGTTCACCTTGTGCACGAACGTCGGCACCTGCGACGGCTCGCTCTTGGTCGGCGCCGAGATCATCACGCGCTTCGCGCCCCCGCCCGAGATGTGCAGGCTGGCCCTCTCGAAATCCGTGAACAGCCCCGTGGATTCGAGAACGTACTGCACGCCCAGGTCCTTCCACGGCAGCTTGGCGGGATCCTTCTCGGCGGTCGTCTTGGTCACGCGCCCGTTGACGGTGAACGAGTTCTCCGTGGCGCTCACCACCGCCGGCTCGCCATGGAACCGCAGCAGGCCGTGCATGGTGTCGTGCCGCAGTAGATACGCCAGATTGTCGGCGGGAACCAGGTCGTTCACCGCGACCACCTCGATCCCGTGGTCCAGGCCGATGCGATACACAAGGCGGCCGATGCGGCCGAATCCGTTAACTCCGATGCGAATGGGCATGATCTGACTCCTGAGACGAAACGGTATGCACGACCTCCCCGCCAACAACCGTCGCCACCGCGCGCCCCCTCACGCGCCATCCATCAAACGGCGTGTTCCGCGACAGGCTCACGAACGCTCCCGCATCGATCGTCCACTCCAGGTTCGGATCGATCACCGTCACATCCGCCGCTCCCCCAACGTGCAGCCGCCCGAGCCCCAGCCCGCCCCGCCGAGTCCCCCCCGCCTCCAGCGAGTCCAGCCCGCACAGGCGCGCCGGCTCGATCGTCATCATCGAGATCATCCGCGGCCAGTCGATCACCCCCGGCTCGATCAGCGCCTTGATGTACAGCGCCAGCGCCGTCTCGATCCCCACGATCCCGAACGGCGCACTCTCGAAGTCCAGCGCCTTCCGGTCCGCCGTGTGCGGCGCATGATCCGTCGCCAGCACCGTAATCGTCCCATCCGCCACGCCCTCGAGGATCGCGCCGATGTCGCTCCTCTCGCGCAGCGGCGGGTTCATCTTCGCGCTGGTCCAATACCCGCCGTGCCGGTCAACCTCCTCGTGCGTCAAGAGCAGATGGTGCGGCGACACCTCCGCGCTCACCGGCTGCCCCGCCGCTCGCGCCGCCCGCACGATCTCCACGCTCCCGCCGCTCGACAGATGCTGCACGTGGTATCGGCACCCGATCCCCCGATTCAACCGCACATCCCGCTCGATGATGAGTTCTTCCGCCACCCGCGGCCAGCCGCCAAGCCCCAGCCGCGTCGCCACCGCGCCCGCGTGCATCGACGCCCCGCGTGTCAGTGTCACCTCCTGGCAATGCTGCATGAGCGCAAGGCCCGTCGGCTTGATGTACGCCAGCGCCCGCGCCATCAGCCCCGGAGAAGCCACGCAGTCCCCATCATCCGTGAACCCCACCGCCCCCGCCTGGGCCATGAGCATGATCTCGGCCAGTTCCTCCCCCCTCCGCCCCTTGCTCACCGCCCCGACCGGGAACACGCGGGCCCCCGGCCCCGCCCGCTCGGCCCGGGTGTACACGAACTCCACCAGCGCCGCATCGTCCAGCGCCGGAGTCGTGTTGGGCATGCAGCAGACGGTCGTGAAGCCCCCCGCCGCGCTCGCCGCCGCCCCGGAGCGGATCGTCTCCGCCTGCTCCATCCCCGGCTCGCGCAGATGCACGTGCGGATCGATCAGCCCGGGCGCCACGATGCACCCGCCGGCGTCGATCACGCGGTCTGCGCCGGAACGCGCCAGCCCCTCGCCCACCGCGGCCACCAGCCCATCGGCGATCGCAACGTCGGCCTCCCGATCCACCCCCGAGGCAGGATCGATCACGCGGCCGGATGTGATCAGGAGCGTTGACACGCTGGCGATGCTATCCGTGCCCCGGCCGGAGAAAAGACAACGCCCGCCCCAGAAGGGACGGGCGTTGAGCAGTTCTTTCGAACATGTCGGTGCGAACTCAGTCGCGCCAACGCTGGGAGAACAGAACGTCGCCGTTGGTCGCGGCGCTCACCTGCGAATACGCACGCAGGTAGGCGTTCGTGCCGGCGAGGATCGTGTTGCCGTTCGTGTCGCCGCCGCTCTGATCCGTCTCGTTGACGAACAGGTTGTCGGAAACCGTGCGGGGCGTCTGGGTGGTCCGGGTGTAGACGATCGTGTCCGGGTTGCCCTTGGTCTCGAAGTTCACGTGGTTGTCGTTGTACCCGATGTTCCCCTCCCACGTGCTGCGGCCGCCGTGGATGAGCAGGGTGATCGAGTCGATGCCGCCGCTGTTCGCGGCCTGCTTGAGCGTCCAGCGACCCGTGGTCGGAAAGGTGGCGCCGTCGTTGGCGGTTCCTTCATAGGTCGGACCGCGGTTGCCGAACACGGCCTCCGTCGAGTTGTACGTGTCGGACCACTGGCTGCGGCGCTTGCCGAAGGGGATGCAGTGGGCGTAGGACTGGTTGCCCACGTTCGCGAGGCCCTGGTTGAAGTACGTGTCGGTCGGCGCATAGCCGGCCACCGCGCCACCAAGGGCGGGAGCATTCGGAACGCCGTGGAACGCCGGGTCCCACAGAGCGTTGGACGAGCTGACCGCGGCCGTCGGGTTGGAGTACATGTAGTTGTCGTACCGCTGAACCATGCCCGTGTTGGCCTCGGCGGGCGAGATGCAGATCTCGGGGGAGATGTTCCCGTTGAAGATCATGAGCGAGAAGATGTTGCTCGACGTGTTCTTCTGGTCGCCCTGCTGGTTCGTCGTGCCGCCGGTGTTCGCCGTCTCGACGAGGCTGGGGAGGGGGTAGGACGACTGGTTGTTGCTCGCCCAGACGACCATCGCCTGGACGATGCCACGCACCTGCGTGGAGTCCTTGAGCTGTCGGGCCGAGGCGCGAGCCTTGCCGAGCGCGGGCAGCAGGATGCCGACCAGCAGGGCGATGATCGCGATCACGACCAGCAGTTCGATCAGGGTGAATGCACGATTCTTCTTCATGGAGATACTCCGAATGGGTGGATGAGCCTTCGCACAATGTCCGTCCCGTACGCCGCTCACCGGGCCACGAGAAGCCCATATGACCACGGCAGCCGCAGAGCGGACGCCAATAGACGCCTCAAACTCGTCGAAACACGCTGACAGGCAATGCGTCTTGGCTGTGCACCGCGAATGCACCCGTCAAGAACCACACTGCAACGACCCGAACCGAACGCTCCGGGGCCTTTGGTCCGAGAATCGAAATCACCTCCGCGAATCGACTCCCAGCCGCTGGCCGCGGCGTTCAACCAGGATGTCGGGGTGCGTGGGGTCCTCGTCGCGAATGATGCGGGCGACCGAAAGATCGCCATGAGGACAAGTTGCGGTCAGGAATCGAGTCGGACCTTGCGCACACCCAGTACGCGTACTACGAGACAATGTACACGGTCCAATACGCTTGTCAATCCTTGGGGTTGCATCCGACCCGGTGACTCAAGTTTTTCTCCGATTTCCGTGAGAAAAACGCAATGCGGCTATGAACGGGTGTTGTTCGGGGTTCGTCGCCCGTCGGGCGTGGCTGTAACCACCTGTCGTTTCACGGCTTGTGCAAAGTTCTGGGCGGCCAGTCCTCTCTCCGATCGAGTCTCGATCGCTTCGAATACCCTGCACGCATGGTCAACGCCTCTCGAATCGACCCGGAAGCCAGACTCGCGTCGCTCGGCATCGTGCTGCCCGTACCCGCCAAGCCGGTGGCGGCATACATCCCCGCCCGGCGAAGCGGCAATCTCCTCTACATCAGCGGACAGATCCCCATGCGCGACGGCGCCCTCATCGCAACCGGGCGCGTCCCCGAGGCAGTCTCGCTCGAGAAGGCCCGCGAGTGCGCGCGCCAGTGCGCGATCAACGGCCTCGCCGCCGCCAAGGCCGAACTCGGCTCGCTCGCCGCGATCAGGCAGGTCGTGCGCGTCGGGTGCTTCGTCGCCTGCGTGGATGGCTACGGCGACCAGCCGAAGATCGCCAACGGAGCGAGCGAGTTCCTCGTCGAGGTCTTCGGCGAGTCGGGCAAGCACGCCCGCGCCGCCGTCGGGACCAACTCGCTCCCGCTCAACATCCCCGTCGAGGTCGAGTTTCTCTTCGAGGTCGAATAGGACCACCCGTGTGCAGGAACCGGCGTGCGAGTTCGTCTCCCGGGGTGGCCTGAAGCTGCACCACGCGCTGGAGCAGTTCCACCTCGACGTGCGCGGCCTGCGCTGCGCCGACTTCGGCGCCAAC
>DASZWV010000260.1:0-5214 GCA_035546115.1 Phycisphaerales bacterium | reverse complement strand
CTACCTGATGCCGACGATCAATCCGGATGGACGGCAGTACTGGTTCGATCACGCGAACACGCCGCACTCGTCGCGCCAGAACCAGCGGCACATCGACCACGACCTCGACGGCGAGATCGGCGAGGACCCGCCGGACGATCTCGACCACGACGGACAGATCACCCAGATGTGGAAGGAGGAGCCGGCGGGCCGCTGGGTGCGATCGCAGACCGACGACCGCGTGTTCATCCGGCTCCGCGACGACCAGACCGCCGCGCCCGGCTTGAAGACGTACACGTACCTCGGCGAGGAGGGGATCGACAACGACGAGGACGGCCGGATCAACGAGGACGGCCCCTTCGGCGACGACATGAACCGCAACTGGCCGTGCGACTGGCAGCCGACGCACATCCAGGGCGGCGCGGGTCCCTACCCGCTCAGCGCACCCGAGACGCGATCGATCGTGGAGTTCATCCTCGCCCATCCGAACATCGTGGCGGGGCAGAGCTACCACAACGCGGGCGGGATGATCCTGCGCGGCCCCGGCACCGAGTATCGCAACCGGATGTATCCGGGCGAGGATGTTCGCGTGTACGAGGAGATGCAGCGGATCGGGGAGCAGTTGCTTCCGTACTACCGGGGCATGGTGCTCTACCGCGACCTGTACGGGGTTCACGGGGGCGAGATCGACTGGCTGGCCGAAAGCCGGGGGATGTTCGCCTTCACCAACGAACTGTGGAACGAGGGAAAGTACTTCCAGCGTGACAACTCGAGCCCGAGCGATGAGCAGCGCTGGCTCTGGCGCGATCGCATGGCGTTCGGGCAGCTCTTCAGCCCGTACAAGGAGTTCGACCACCCGCAGTTTGGAAAGATCCTGATCGGCGGGCTGAACAAGTGGTCCAGCCGCGTCACGCCGACGTTCATGCTGGAGGAGGAGTGCCATCGGAACTTCGCGTTCACGATGTACCACGCGGACCAGATGCCGGCGCTCGAGTGGGGGCGTGTCGATGTGAAGAAGCAGGCGTCGGGCGTGTGGCAGATCACGGCGGAGGTGCGCAACACCCACCTGATGCCGACGCGCAGCGGCCTGCAGCAGCGGGAGCGGATCGGGCGCGTGGATCTGTGGACGCTCGAGCCACCCGCGGGCGGCGCCGTGCTGACGGCCGCGAAGGTGAACGGGTGGTACGACCTGTACGCCAGGCCTGTCGAGCACGAGCCCGGACGCGTGCAGATGCCCGAGGGCGTGCCGAGCCGGGGGTCGCGGCTGGTCCGCTGGTTCGTGCAGGGGCCGGAGGGCGCGGCCTTCGAGATGCGCTATTCCTCGGAGCGGGCGCAGAAGATCGAAAAGAAGATCGAACTCCGCGAGGGAGCCGATCGTTGAGAGAGCCATGAGCCTTGTCGATCATGCCGGATCTTCGAAGGTGACGGCGGACGCCCCGCCGACGGAGCCGCTCGACGAGGTGGTCGCGTTTCTGGCGGGTCGGTCGGCGCCATGCCCTCGGTGCGGGTACGACCTGCGGGACATCCAGTCGCCGAGGTGTCCGGAGTGCGGGGAGCCGTTGGTGCTGCGCATCGGATCGCCTCGGGCGCGTTTCGGCTGGCTGGTGGTGGCGATGGCTCCCGGGTGTTTTTCGGGTGTCGCCGCGACGCTCCTCGCTTTTCCGATCTATCGAACGATCGGACTACCGCCCGGCAGGGGCGTGCCGTGGCCCATCATGGTCGCGGAGGCGTTCGGCATCGCGAGCGCCGCGTCGGTGGGGGCGATGTATCTCGCGCGGCACCGGATCATGTCGTGGACAGGCCGGCGACAGATGGTGTTTGCACTCGGAGTGTGGGGCGCGCACGTGCTGGTGTTTGTTCTGACGATCCTGGCAATGATCTACCTGAAGTAGCTCAGGCCGGAGGGGCGATCACGCGCTCGACGTTCGGCCCCGGAATCCACGCCGCGGATTCCTCCTCCGCCTCCGGCGAGCCGAGCGGGCGAACGCGGAGCCATGTCTGCCCGTTGCCCCCCGTTCGTTGCTCCAGGATCCGGACCTCGGTGCCCGGCTTGAGCGTGCCGGCCGGTGAGGGTTGCCCGACGAGATCGTCCGGCTGCAGGCGCGTCACGGACTCGGTCATGACCACGGCCTCGCTTCGCGCGTGGCGATCTCGCTCGAGGTCGGCCGCGAGGATGGTTGCGGGAACCAGGCCGAGGAACGCGACCGCGAGCGTGAGCGAAAAGGGCGGCCGCCAGGAGGTCGATCGCACGAGCGGTCGGACCAGAAGCAGCGACCAGAACACGACGTACGCGCCGAACGCCGATCGCCACAGCCAGACTCTTGGGATGGAGAGCGTCCACTCACGCGCGAGGGCCTCGAAATCGACCTCGTGCTTGCGCAGCTCGTGCGGCGAGGGAGGTGGCTCCCCGCGCGCGGTGGCGCGTGCGCTCGCCAGATGCTCGGCCAGGCCGGGGAGGGCCGGCATGAGCAGATCGGCACGCCGGAACGCGAGCACGGCCGGCCCCACATCACCGCCGAGCTGCCGGGCGACGCCGACGTTGTACAGGACGCGAGCCCGGTCGTTCTGCGAGAGCGGTTGCGACAGCATGGCCTCGAAGCCCGCCGCGGCCTTCGCCAGCGGCGTTCTGGAGGCGAACGGGTCCTTGGAAAGAAGCTCGACACCCCGATCGAACTGTGCGATCGGATCGGCGGGCGCGGACGCCGCGAACGCGGGGTGTGCGCTCGCGAGAACGGCCCACACGGCCGCGATGAGCATCGCCGAGAGCGGGAGGAGGGATCGATTCATGCGCCGGCCCCCTTGGGTGGCGTGCGTGCCTGGCGGATGAACTCGTGCGCGAGGGAGAGAGCCCGCTCGGAAAGATCCAACGCGGCCGGGTCGACCGATTGCGCCATCGGGCCGCCGAAGCGGCGCGCGTCGCACGTCGCGAGAAACTCGCGCAGCTGTGCGCCCGCGAGCGTTCCTGTTCCGGCGTAGAACTCTCCCGCCCCCGGCGCGGTGAGCGTGTCGCGGGGTTGATCGAACCAGTCCGCGGCGAAGTTGCACAAGCCCGCGGCCGCGGCCTCGACGGGCGCGTTCCTTCCTCGCCGGAGCGTTTTCCGAAGATGGCGCAGGGCCGCATGGCGGCGTCTCGCGGCGGGGTCTCGACGGCGCCAGGAGCGAACGCCGATGACGGAATAGGCGAGCAAGCAAAGGGCCGGAGGCGCCGCGAGCATCGCGATCACCGCGGGCGATCGAACCTCGCGCCGCAGATCAAGGGGGGCCGCCCCCGCCGACACCTGCGATCGGTCGATGTCCGGCAGTCCGCCGGGACGATGCTCCTGCGGCGGAGGCGGCGCACTGTCGGCCTCGGGCTCGTCGGGAAGCGTGATCGTGTTGGACGCCTTGACCGAGATCGGGATCGCCCCGGTCTGTATCGTGCGGTACTCGCCCATCTTCGGATCAAAGAAGTTCAGGGAGATCGGATCGACCTGCGTGACCTTGGCGCTTCGGGCGCGGATCATGGCGGGGAAGATCGCCGCGCCGGAGTTGGTCTGCGCGAGGATCGGCTCGCGGGGCACCCGGAAGTTCTTCTTGAGCGAAGACTGTCTGGCCAGATCGAGGGCCGGCACGAGCGAGAGCGGGTACGGACCCGTGACGGCGACCGTCAGGTTGATCGGATCGCCGACGGAAACGTCCTTGGCGTCGACGGTCGCGGAGATGTTGTACGAGCCGACGAGACCGGAGAAATCCGCCGGCCTCCCGGCGGTGGGGAGGGGCTCGACATGGATCGTCAGGGATGAGGCGCTGGAGAAGCGGCGCTCGGTGACGGCCTGGCTGCCGAACGGGAAGAAGTCGTTCATGCTGGGCGCGCGCCGGCCGACCTCGAGCAGAAAATCCGCGCGCGCATCGCCGACGACGATGTCGCCCGGCTCGGATGGGATGATCGTGCGATCGATGGTGACCGTGTTGTCGTGCAGCGCGAGGACCTGCACGCCGTTGAGCGGGACCACGATGCTGCGGCCGTCGTTCTGGCTCAGCGACCGGGTGATGGGGCCGGGCATCAGGTCGTGCGCGGCCCCCTCGATGGGCAGGCTGAAGAGCAGGTTGCTTACACGCACCTGCTGTGGGAGCGTCCAGACCATCTGGACGGTGATGGGCTCGCCCACGAACGCCGTCGCGTGGTCGGAGAGAAGCTCGAGCTTGAATCCCTCCCCCTGCTTGGGCTCCACGGCCTCCACGGTGGCGGGACGCGTGAGATACGGCTTGCCGTCGACGATCACCGGGATCGCGGGGATCTCGAGCTGGCCCGCGTGCCGAGCGGTGATGGAGTACACGTGGGCGTAGGTGATGCTGACGCTCGACTGCACGCGCCCGTTGATGATCGTCATCGACTGCATCGAGGAGTCCTGCGGGCCCCGGTACGTGACGTCGAAATCCCGCAGACTGGAGAGATCCGGAGCATCCACGTTCTTCGAGCCGGTGATGACGATGTCGAGCTCGTTGGGATCGCCGACGTACACCTGCTGCGGCGCATCCAGGCGCACGGCGATGCGATCCTGCTGCGCACGGGCGATCGAGGGCAACGCGCACGCCGCGATCACGGCGAGAATGGTGCATTGGAGTTGGACGCGGTTGGTTCGCATCACCAGTCCTTCGCCACGGGCGCTGGGCGTGCACGCTGACGCTGCAGCCGCGCGAGGGCTTCCTTGATCTTCCGTTCCTGGTCGAGGATCTGCGCGGCCGTGGCATCGAAAGGCTTCTCGCCCTGCTTGTCGCCCTGCTGTTGCTGCTGCGCCTGGGCCTCCTGCTGCTCCTGCTGCTTCTGGGCGTCCTCGCCCTTCTGGGCCTGCTGCGCGGCCTCCCGGAGCTTGTCGGCGGCCTGCTTCTGGAGATCCTCGGCCGATTTGGCGTCGCCGCTCTTGAGCTTCTCCTCGGCCTGCTGCTGGGCCTTCTGCGCCTGCTCCAGGCTGTCCTTGGCCTTGTCCATCGCATCCTTCTCCTGCTGGCTCTGGGCCTTGCTGGACTGCGACTCGGCCTGCTTCTTCGCCTGATCGGTCTTCTTGCGCAGATCCTCCTGGTTCTGGGCCGCCTTCGACTGCTCCTTCGAGAGATCGTCCTTGGAAGCGCCCTTCTCGGCCTTGTCGTTCAGGTCGTGGGAGTTCTTGCTCTGCTGCTCCTGTTGCTTGGCGAGGTTGTTCAGATCATCGGAGAGGTTCTGGTCGCTCTGTTGCTGCTGCTTGTCCTGCTTGGACT
>DASZWV010000259.1:0-6291 GCA_035546115.1 Phycisphaerales bacterium | reverse complement strand
GAACGGGGTGGTGGTGGATCCCGAGGTGCTCATCAAGGAGATGGATGGGCTGGCGGCGCGCGGGGTGGATGTTTCGGGGCTGGTGATCTCTTCGCACGCGCACGTGGTGCTGCCGTATCACAGGGCGGAGGATGAGCTGCGGGAGAACGTGCTCAACCAGGCGCGGGAACGGGTCAAGGACAGCCCCACGCGGAGCGTGGGGGTGCCCATCCGGGCGATCGGGACGACCAAGCGCGGGATCGGGCCGTGCTACGCGGACAAGGCGCATCGGGCGACGGCGGTGCGGATGTGCGACCTGCTGCGGGCGGATGTGCTGCGGGCGAAGGTGGAGCTTTCGTGCGCGATCAAGAATGCGACGGTGCGGGGGCTGGCGGAGGCCGGGGGCGAGCCGGGGAAGCAGTTCGAGCCGGAAGAGATCATGGCGTGGGCGACGCCCCTCGCGGGGCGGCTGAAGGACCGAGTCCGGGACACGACGTATCTGCTGCACGACATGCTGAACGAACGAAAGCGGTTGCTCTTTGAGGGGGCGAACGCGGCGCTGCTGGATGTGGACCATGGCACGCACCCGTTCGTGACGAGTTCATCGACGACGGTGCTCGGGATCCCGGCGGGGACGGGGATTCCTGGCTCGCGGATCGGGGAGGTGATCGGGGTGGTGAAGGCGTACTCGACGCGGGTCGGGAATGGGCCGCTGGTTACGGAGTTGGGGTCGCCGGCGGACACGACGAGCGTGGATGGGGCGATCGGGCACCGGATTCGCGAGCGCGGGCGGGAGTATGGCACGACGACCGGCCGGCCGCGGCGGGTGGGATGGCTGGATCTGGTGGCGGTGCGCTATTCGGCGATGCTCAACGGGGTGACGAGCCTGGCGGTGATGCTGCTGGATGTGCTGAGCGGGCTGGAAGAGTTGCGGGTGTGCACGGCGTACGAGATTGGCGGGAAGCGGACGGACCGGTTTCCGGCGGATGCGGAGGAACTGGACCGGGCGAGGCCGGTGTACGAAACGGTGAAGGGGTTCAGCGAGGATGTGACCAGCGCGCGGGCGCGGGGCGACCTGCCGGCTGGGGCTCGGGGGTACATCGAGCTGATCGAGCGGGTGGTGGGCGTGCCGGTGGGGCTGATCAGCGTGGGGCCGGATCGGGCGCAGACAATCCGGCAGGTCTGATACTGAGTTCGGCACTGGGAGTCGGGCACCGGGCACTCGGCGTCGAACCAACGGTGCATCCGGGCGTACGGAGGTTGCCGGGGCGATAGGATTCGCTCCGAGTCCTCGATGTCTGCCTCCCCCACTTCCATCCCGGCGCCGGTGAGCAGCCCGTTCGCGAGCGATCCGAGCGCGCTGGCGGCGGTGGCGCGGATACGGCGGCGGCTGCCGAAGGCGGATCCGATGGGGAGGCTGCCGGATGTGCATCCGGAGCGGATTCCGCGGCACATCGCGATCATCATGGATGGGAACGGGCGGTGGGCGAAGCAGCGCGGGTTTCCGCGCGAGTTCGGGCATCGCAACGGGGCCGCGGCGGTGCGGACGGTGATCGAGGAGTGCGGGGCGCTGGGTGTGGAGGTGCTGACGCTGTACTCGTTCTCGATGGAGAACTGGAAGCGGCCGCGGGGCGAAGTGTCGGCGCTGATGAGCCTGTACATGACGTACCTGGAGGCGGAGATCGAGCGGTTCATGCGGGAGAACCTGCGGTTCCGGCAGATCGGGCGGCGGGATGGGCTCTCGCCGGAGGTCTTGGAGGCGGCGGACCGGCTTACGGAGGCGACGAAGAACAACACGGGCTCGACGCTGTGCCTGGCGGTGAACTATGGGGCGCGGGCGGAGATCGTGGATGCGGTGCGGGCGATCGCGGAGCGGGTGAAGCGCGGGGAGATCTCGCCTTCGGAGATCGATGATTCGACGATCCACGACCATCTGTACACGGCGGGGCTGCCGGACCCGGACCTGCTGATCCGCACGGCGGGGGAGATGCGGGTGAGCAACTACCTGCTCTGGCAGATCTCGTACGCGGAGCTGCACGTGACGGATGTGCTGTGGCCGGACTTCGGGGTGGCGGACCTGCACGCGGCGATCCGGGATTATGCGGGGCGGACGCGGAAGTTCGGCGGGCTGGGGTAGACCCGGTTCACCACAGCGACACAGAGGCACAGAGAAGAGTTCGAGCGGGATGCTGGGGCGTCTCGCGGTTATGCTGTGGGCGTGTTGAAGCAAAGACTGATCACGGGCATTCTGCTCATCTGCACGCTTGTGGGCGCATTGTGGGCTGATCAGTGGGTGCAGGGGAAGCCGGTGCCGGAGTGGCTGCGGTGGCTGATGCCCGAGCGGGCGCCGGCGGGGCTGGCGATGCTGGCGATCGGGCTGCTGGTGGTGCCCATCGCGGCGCGCGAGATGGGGCGGATGTTCCGGGCCAACGGGGTGATGGCGTCGCGGCGGTGGATGGCGGTGGCGGCGATGGTGGGGCTGATCGTGTCGGCGGCGGTGCCGCCGGCGATGTCCGGGACGCACGCGGTCGCGCTGGTGGCGGGGGTTGCGACGGCGGTGATGGTGTGCTCGCTGGTGTGGCACATCCGTGACAAGGAGCTGCACGGGGCGACGGCCGCGGTGGGCGCGGCGATGTTCGCGTTCGTGTACCTGGGGTTGATGTTCGGGTTTCTGCTGGCGCTGAGGCGGGAACATCCGGCGTGGGTGGTGGCGGGGGTGGTGCTGGTGACGAAGGCGTGCGACATCGGGGCGTATTTCACGGGTCGGGCGATCGGGAGGCACAAGCTGATCCCGTGGCTTTCGCCGGGGAAGACGTGGGAGGGGCTGATTGGCGGGATGGCGCTGGCGAGCGTGGCGGCGGTGGGCGGGGTGGCGCTGCACCGGCACGCGTATGGCGAAGCGGGGCTGGGGACGATGAGCCTGGGGGTGGCGGCCCTTGTTGGGGCTGTGTTTGCAGTGGTCGGGCAGGCGGGGGATCTCTTGGAGAGCGTGCTGAAGCGGGATGCGGGGGTGAAGGATTCGGGGCAGACGGTGCCCGGAATGGGCGGCGTGCTGGACGTTTTGGACTCGATTCTGCTGGTTGCGCCGGTGGCGTTTTGGATTCTGACGCGATGGAGGGAGTCTTAGAGCCGAGAGAGGGGGTGAGAGAAGGTTCGTGTCGGGAACGAGGTTTCGTGCTATAGTCAGAGGCGCGGGACAAACAGCCACCACCCAGCGGGGACCCTGATGTCGGTGACAACACAGCTTCTGGATTTGTTTCGAGTGGACAAGCAGCTCCGGGGATTGCGGAGCAGACTCGATGGGGCGGAGCGGTTCCTGGTGACGCAGAACAACCTGCTCGCCGATCTGAACAAGCAGAAGACGGCGCTGGAGACGCAGGCAAAGACCCTGCGGGCGACCATCGCCAACGAGGAGGGGGAGGCGGCCCGGATCGAGGCCCGCGCGAGCACCCTCCGCGAGCAGATGAACAGCGCGAAGACCGCCAAGGAGTACGCGGTGTTCCAGAGCGAGCTGAACACGCTCAAGGAGCAGAAGGCCGCGGCGGACGAGAAGGTGCTTGAGGGGATGGGCAAGGCCGAGGAGGCCGAGAAGAAGCTGGCCGAGGTGGTGGCCCAGCACGCCGAGCGGTCGAAGATCGCGATGACGGCGCAGGCGGATCGGGATGCGAAGGCGGCGGAGATCAAGGACCGGCTGAGCGAGCTGACGGCGCAGCGGGCGACGCTGGCGTCGGCGGTGCCGCCGCGAGAGCTGCGGATGCTGGAGGACCTGATCCGGACGCGCGGGGATGAGGCGATGGCGCCGATCGAGGTTCTGGACCGGCGTGCGCACGAGGGGAACTGCTCGGCGTGCATGATGGCGGTCACGGTGGAGGTGGTGAGCTCGCTGATGAGCGGGAAGCTGGTGAGCTGCCCGGCGTGCCACTGCATCCTGTACATGGAAGAGGCGACGTTCGCGAAGGAGAAGAAGACGAAGGACCCTTCGCTGGCGGCCGCGATCAAGAAGCAGAAGAAGGCGAAGGCGGCGGAGAAGGCCGCGGCGGAGCAGAGTGCTTCGCAGTGAGGCCTTTGGTTCCTTGGAGATTCAAGGCCCCGCTTCGCGGGGCCTTATTCGTTTTGCGAACCGCGCCCCATCGCGCGAGCAGAACGATGGCAAATGTCGCCGCGAGGAATGCGAGGGCCCCGATCACGATGGCAAGGCCGTCGCGCTCCTCATCGCCCGCGAGCATACTGCCGAGGGGGCGTCTGAGGCGATAGAACGTGCCTGCCAAGCCGTCCTCGTTCCAACCTCGGAGGATTTGGAAGCCGGTGTAGACGACGAGCAGAACGACGAAGAGCGTCGCGCCGGCTTTGGAGCGAGCCGGATCGGCATGGCACCAGGCGAACATCAGGATCATCGCGGTCGCACCGAGAAGAAACACGAGCGGGGGGACCCACCGCGGCCGGCGCTTCGGCTTCTCCGGAGGCGGCTGGTGGCGCATCAGGGTGATGTTGTCGATGGGCATGGCTGCGACCCGCGTGCGCCGGGCTCAGCCGGGCTCATCGAAGAGCTGCTCGCTCGGAGCCGCGCTGGGCATGCCGATGTGCCTGGCGCCAGCGGCGGTGAGGGCGCGGCCGCGGCGGGTCCTGGCGAGGAAGCCGATCTGGAGGAGGTAGGGCTCGACGACGTCTTCGAGGGTTCCGGAGTCGTGGTTGAGGGTGGCGGCCACGGCCTCGAGACCGACAGGGCCGCCCTTGTAGGTCTTGGCGATGACGGCGAGGTAGTTGCGGTCGAGCTCATCGAGGCCGAGGGCGTCGATGCCCTCGAGGGCGAGGGCGTCGTTGACCATGCGGGGCGTGAGCGTGCCGTCGCCCTTGACCTGGGCGAAGTCGCGGACGCGGCGGAGGAGGCGGTTGGCGATGCGCGGCGTGCCGCGGGAGCGGGAGGCGATGAGGGTGAGGGCGGGGTCGGTGGCGTGGACCCCGCCGCCGAGGATTCCGGCGCTGCGGCGGAGGATGGTGAGGAGCTCGGCGTCGGTGTAGTAGCGGAGGCTGTGGGTGATGCCGAAACGGGAGCGGAGCGGGGAAGAGACGAGGCCGGCGCGGGTGGTGGCGCCGATGAGCGTGAAGGGCTTGAGATTGATGGGGATGGTCTTTGCGTGGCGGCCGGTCTCGGTCTTGATGTCGATCTTGAAGTCTTCCATCGCGGGATAGATGAACTCCTCGACGGCGATGGGCGTGCGGTGGATCTCGTCGATGAAGAGGACGTCGCGCGGCTGGAGCTGGGTGAGGATGCCGACGAGGTCGCCGGGCTTGGTGAGGGCGGGGCCGGAGGTGACGTGGGCCTTGACGGGCTCGCCGCCCGCGCTCATCTCTTCGGCGATGACGTGGGCGAGGGTGGTCTTGCCGAGGCCGGGCGGGCCGTGGAGGAGGACGTGCTCCATGGGCTCGTTGCGCTGGCGGACGGCCTGGATGGTGATGGCGAGGCGCTGGACGAGGTCGGGCTGGCCGACGTACTCGGCGAGTGTGCGCGGGCGGAGGGCGCCGGCGGGGGAGCTTGCCCCCCCGCTGCGCTCGAGCTCGGCGGGATCGGCGGTGTTGAGGGTTGGGGAGACGAGGCGCTCGACGGCCATGGTTGGGGAGTGTATCGGATGAAGTGATCGCGGCGGAGCCAGAACAAGCCGCGACACGGCGGGGAGGCGGCAGGGAAGGGGAAGCGACAGGGTTCGTGTCGTACTCTTGGCCATGCCCCCCACTGCTTCTGCGAGTTCGGTCGGAACGCCTGTGTCCGTGGCCGCGAGAGGGGCTTCGGGGGTTGTGCGCGTGGAGGTTTCGAGCGCGCCGGGGTTTGCGGATCCGATCGGGGAATCGCTCAGGCGGGATGCGGCGGGGCTTGGGGTGGAGCTGGTGAGCAGCCGGGCGACGCATGTGTATCTGATTGAGGCTTCAGGAGGGTTGAGCGCGGCTCAACTCGACCTTGTGTGTCGGAAGCTGCTTGCGGACCCGGTGACTGAAGTGCCCCGAATAGGAGCGGCTCCTGTGGGAGCGGAGCCCTCCCTGACGGTCGGGCTGCATACTCACGCTGTGGAAGTGCATCCGCTGCCGGGGGTGATGGATCCGGTGGCGCAGTCGGTGGCGGGGGCGGTCGGGGAGCTGCTGGGGCTGAGGGAACCGCCGCGGGTGTCGACGGGGTGGCGGTACGACGTGGCGGGGCCCGGGCTGACGCGCGAGAGGGTGCTCGATCTTGCGGGGCGGCTGCTGGCGAATCCGGTGATCCAGAAGATCCACGCGGAGCCGTTCTGGCCAAGCGAGTTTCCGGATGCGCCGGCGCACGAG
>DASZWV010000258.1:0-1916 GCA_035546115.1 Phycisphaerales bacterium | reverse complement strand
GTCGCCGCGCCGTTCTCCACGCGCTGCGCCGCCTCCCGCACCGCCGGGCTCTTCGGATCGATCTCCCGCCACCACCCCGGCGCGCTCTGCGCCATCGCCAGCGCCAGCAGCGTCCCGCCGCCCGCCAGCGCCAGCACGCACCCCGCGATCCCCACGACCCATCGCACCCGCCGCACCCGCGCCGCCTCCTTGCCCTCCGCCCCCACCTCCACCCGCACCGGCGGCGCAGGCAACAGCCCCGCAACCCGCGGCCCGGGCGGCAGCAGCAGCATCGCCCGCTCTTGATCTCCCACTTCGTCCATCACCCGCATGGTACGTCGTGCGCATCCGCTCTCCCCACATGTCCCATCGCGTTCGCCCAACCCCGGCTGGGACCCCTGGGCCCCACGATCGGCAAAGGCTGTCTCTACCAGTACCACCCCGACCGCTGGGAGCCCCCCGCCGTCAGCCCGCTCGGCTACGACAACGTCTACGCCTTCTACCGCTACACCCAGGCATCGATATCGGCGGCCGCGAGATCAACACCGGCCAGCCCTAAAAGGCTCATAGAATCGCTCGACTCGTCCAAGGCCATCGCGCCCAACGCCATGGACAACTTCCAGCCCGACACCGGATCGGCGTTCAACCCGCACCAGATGTCCGGCAATCCGGACAACGATGAGCAGCGCGCCGAGCGTCGCGTGGTGCTCCACGGCGTGCTCGCGGCGGTCGGTCTGATGTTTGCGCTCGCCGGCATCGGCATCGTGATGGCAAACAAGCTGCCGCACGCGATCGCCGTGGCCGCGGCCTCCATCCTCATTGGACTCACTCCGTCGGTCTGGTGGATCTTTCGAGGTTGCCGACGGCTCGTGCTTCTGCGGCGAATCCATGTCGGCCAATGCGTCCATTGCAAGTATGAAACGCGTGTCCTCCGCAAGGGCAAGTGCCCCGAGTGCGGCAAAGACCCCTTCGAGCCGGAGTGAACAACTGATGCGCGCGTCGCCGGCCCGCCCGGACCGCCGGTGGTGAGCGGCAAAAAGAAAACGACCCGGCACCCGCCGGGTCGTCGAAAAAATTCTCCACACATCCCGCCGCGATCAACGCTTCGAGAACTGGAACCGACGACGCGCACCCGCCTGGCCCGGCTTCTTGCGCTCGACCTCGCGGGCATCTCGCGTCAGGAAGCCCGCGTTCCGCAGCGCATCCTCCAGCGACGGGTCATAGTCCCGCAGCGCCCGGGCGATCCCGAGCCGAACCGCCTGCGCCTGCCCCATGAACCCGCCCCCGTTGCACCGGGCCACCACGTCGATCCGCCCCCCGAGGTTGCACGCCTTCAGCGGCGCCGCGCAGTCGTTGCGGTCCCGCGCCTCGGCGAAGTACTGGTCCACCGTCTTGAACTTCTCCCCGTCGATCTGGATCTTGATCACGCCCTCGCCCGCCGAGTTCGGCTTGATCCGCACCCGCGCCACCGCGCGCTTGCGACGCCCCGTCCCCCACCACCACCCGTTCTTCGACTCCTTCGCCGTGCGCACCTTGCGCGCCATCTGCGCCGGCTTCGCGCCCGCCGCAGGATTGTCCGTCGAAAGCCCAGGAATGTTCGCCGTCGGAATCGAAATGCTGCTCATGTGTTTGACTCGACTATTCGAAACTCACCCGACAATCCGTTCTCACTCGGCACTCGGCACTCGGCACCCACGCTCACACAACCATCTTCGTCGGCTGCTGCGACTGGTGCGGATGCTCCGCCCCCGCGTACACCTTCAGCTTGCTCAGCATGTGCCGACCAAGCCGGTTCTTCGGAAGCATGCGGCGCACCGCATCCTCCACGATCTGCTGCGGCCTGCGCTCCCGCAACTCCCCGTAGCTCTCGTAGCTCTCGTTGCCCGGATACCGGGTGTACGTCATCTTCTTCTTCTGCTCCGCCTTGCGGCCCGTCA